>DATFDA010000041.1:0-5106 GCA_035252525.1 Candidatus Angelobacter sp.
GATTCCACTTTCTTAGCCAGGATCGAGCCATCTGTCTGCGTCACCGCGTCAACGGAGACGATCATGCCCGTAGTCAGGTTGCTGAAGCTGGTGATGCCGTCTTCAAACTTGGTATTCGCATCCGTGGTGATGGTCACAGCCTGCGCAGTCTGCGCCGGCTGAATGGTAAACTTCGGCGACGAAACATTCGTGATTGCGCCGCGCAGGTCTTCCAGCTCACCGTTATCGTCGTCCTCGCCGGCTTCGCCGGTGGGAACCGTGGATGAGGTGACCTTGAACGTGGGCGTTACCGTGGCATTGGTTCCGCTGATTGTCACGGATGAAGCAAGGTCCATGTCAAAGTTGATCACCGACGCACCCGTACCGATCGTAATCGATGGATTGATCGGCACATTCACCGTGGTTGACGAAAGCGTCGCATTCAGCTTGGTGACTGCCTTGGTAGTCGGATCAACGATGACGATTTCCGGCTTGGAAACCGTCAAAGTAGCGCCGGTATAGGTGCCATTGGGAATTGTGGCCAAGGACAGAGGCTCAAATGTCGCCAGATCATGCGTCAGTTCCACTTCCGTGGGCTTCGCCAGGACGCTGGGATTGGTACCGCCCGTGAGCGTTACGGCGTTCACGGTCAATTCAAACGCAATGATCTGATCATTGGGCGCGTCGCCAAAATTGATGACCGTGCCGGCAGCGGTAGCGTTGGGAGTGTTGTTGCTGCTGCCGCAACCGGTGAAGGCCAGCAGACACGCCAGCGCGAGAATCAGAATTGCGCCGAACAGGGCGTTTGTCTGAGGCTGAAATTTTGTTGTGTTGCTTGAAACGGTAAACATTTGTGTCCCCCTTCAGGTGTCTTTTATTACTCAAGCCGGGGTGTTCCCCGTGCTTATGAGGTCTGCCTGCCAAGACGCAAGCGGAAAAACTGAAATACGTCTCGTGCAGCTGCTGAAGCCGGCCCGGCTGCGCCCTGAATCAGCTCATTCAGATGGAGAAGATTGCGGCTGCCGCAAACCGAACACGCCTCGCCCGAATCTGCCGAGATGAATTCGCAGTCCTTACACAGGACCGCATCACGCAGCGGCAGGAAACTGGACTTGTTCGGAATGTTCAAAGTGCGTTTCATGTCTGCACCTCCCGCGTCCTTCGCACCCATCGCTCACAGGGCGCATCGCCATCCGAAGACCACTCTGCCGGGGTATAAAGCAGGCGTCATTCCAAAGCACTTAGCTATTTAAGTCATTTATTTTCAGCAGCTTAATTTTAGAAGAGCCCGTGTTGATGTGTTGTTAGGGAACACGTGTGTGGCGGATGGATACATAACGGGCTCTTGGATACCAGTGAACACAATTAGAGCGGAGTATCGATATAATGCCTGAACTCACCTATGTTCGGAATTCGTCCCAGACTCCCTATAGCAGAAGAAGACAGACAGTGGACGGATAGCGGCTTTGAGCGGCTCTCAAAGATGCTGGGCCGTCATCGAATGCTTCATGCGAAGGTCATATTGCCAGACGCAGAACACTTTCCAGATCGGTATGACAAAACCATCGCCGCTGCCGAGGCAATGTTCTGTCGTATCTGCGAATACATGGAGGTAGATCGCAGGCACATCGATTTTGAGCTCTTTCCTGACGGAACTGATGAGCTGAAGGAGTTGCTGCCCTACTGGCGGAACAGTCGGGGCGGGTGCGCGGGATTTTACGTGCACGCCGACCACCCAGAAGCCCGAATGGTCGTAGCGCTGAGGCAATCTCAAATGGATGATCCATTAGTTGCGGTTGCCACGCTTGCACATGAATTGGGCCATGCGATTTTGCTGGGCAGAGGCTTGGTGGAGCCCGGCGCAAAGGACATGGAACCTCTCACCGACCTCCTAACCGTATTTCTGGGATTTGGAGTCTTCAATGCCAATTGCGCCGCGCGTTTCCGTCAGTGGCAGGATGAGCGAAGCCAGGGCTGGTCGATGCAACGTCTTGGCTACCTGCCAGAAGAAATCTACGGTTACGCTCTGGCGCGTTTCGCCCAGGAACGAAGCGAGCAACGCCCCGCCTGGGCCAGCCATTTGTCAACCAACGTTCGGAGTTACTTCAAGAAATCTACGGAGTGGTTACGTGCCGAGCATGACCGGTTAAGAGCACCGATCAAGTAGATCTCGTTTGTAAACTGAATTAGAAAGGCACAGGCAGGAGTGCCTGTGCCACATCTCTCACCATTCAAAGCTTACCCACTCGGGTGGCCGATGACTGCCATGGTCTCCACCGTCTTTGCCTGTATCAGAATCGTGGTCTCCGCCGGAACCGCCTGACGAATCACCGCTTCCCCCGCTGCTTCCGCCGCTACTCGTGCTACTGCCTCCGCTGCTCCCACTGCTGCCGCTGGACTCATGAGAATCCGACCCGTCGTGGTGATCGCCATCTGTAGAAGCGCGCAGCCGCTTTACCGGATCGTCGTCATCGTCCCGGTGTTTGTTGTCCATGCGGCCGGGCCGGTCCAGTTCAGGACGCATGTCGCCGGTGTGGCGAGGCGTTTCCGGACCGGATTCAAAACCGACACGACTGGAGTATCCGGCGCGAATCAGCACTGATTCACCCATGCCCTTGGCGGAATCCAATTGCACTACTCCTTCATGGACATCCACTTCTGTAATACCTTCGCGGTTCACCTCTACATCAAAGCTCGTTCCACGAACGGAGATTACGGCGCTGGGTGTGCCAATCTGGAAGCCTGGTGCGCCGCCCAGACGCTTCTGGATCTCTGCTCGCACGTGCCCAAACATCATCTGAACATAACGCCATGCTCCTGGCTGGGGCGCCTTCAACACCAGGCGAGTGTTGGAGCGCACCAGCAGATCACTGCCATCACTCAAGCGCAGCAGCATGCGTCCACTGTCTTCAGTGGAGATGAGCGTTTCCGCGGGTAACACCAGTCCTCGGCTGGGCGTGGATAATCCTTGCCCCGGCAACTGAATGGAAAGTTTGCCCTTGAAGTCGGAAACTGTTGCGCCCGCAAATGGAGCGCTCATAACGGGGGACTGCGTGCTGTTTTGTGGTTCCTGGGCCGCAGCCAGCAGGCTGCACAACAGGAGCCATAACAGGTTAAAAGCAAGTCGAGTTTTCATGGAGCCACCTCTCTGACTTCCCGGACACCTCGCGGCAGCGTGAAAGTAAAATAGGTTCCGGAGTTTTGGTCACTGCTTACTTCTACATGCCCGCCGTGTTGCTGGCAGATGCGTCGTACAAAATTGAGCCCCAAGCCCCAACCGGGGATCGATTCACTGCGGGACGGGCGGTAGAACCTTTCAAAAATCTGTTTGAGATCAGAAGCTGGAATCGCCGGCCCGGTGTTATGAACACACAACTCAATTTCGTTTTCGCGAGGAGTTACACTCAACGCGACTTCTGATCCTTGGGCGCCATATTTGATTGCATTACTTACAAGATTCAGCAGGGCTCCGGAGATCAAGGTCTCATCGCAAACAACGTGCTCGTCTCCATCCACAGAATCAATCTTCACAGCCACATTAATATGGGCGGCAGCCGCAAGCGGGCGAACCACTTTTTCAACGTGCTCCGCCATTGAGCGAATGCTGGCGCGAGTCATGCGCAAAGGACGGGCCCCGGCATCGAGCCGCAGAACTTCAAGGTAAGTATTGATCATGGCGACCAGTCGCTTGGTCTCGCGGAAGATGGTGCCTGGCGCCTCACTGCTGGCAGGCGAATTGGGGTAGCGCATCAGAAGCTCAGAGAAGCCCTGAATTGCAATCAGCGGCGTGCGCAATTCGTGCGTGACGAAGCTCAGCGCTTCTGAACGGGCCTGATCGCGCTGTCTGCGCGCGGTGATGTCTTCAGCAATCAGCATCACGGCCCCGTCCTGCGCAAAAGACGTCCATGGCAGCGGAACGGCGTACAAGTGCCATAGCTCCTCGCCCAGCGGCAGTTCGGTTTCCACCCATGATCCGCCGGCCTGAGCCACAGCAGCCAGTTCCGGCCAGGCTGAATTCAGTTGCGCGAGCGCGCTAAGGCTTTCCGGCGAAGCGGATTGTTTCTCACAGAATGTCTTCCACGTCGGGTTACCAAATCTGAGTTTCCCGTCCTCGCCATAAACCGCCAGACCTTCACGCATACTTTCGAGCAACGTCTGATGGAACGAATACAGCGAGGAAAGCTCAGCCTGGAGTTCGCTCAGCGCTGCCAGCTTCCAATGCAGGCGACTGGACGAGGTGCTGGTTCCTGTCTTTAAGCCTTGTAAATGGCCGGGCTGGATGGTCTGGTGCAGTTGCTGCAAGCGTGCTGTGATTTCCCGATTGACCAGCAGCAGGTTTTCAAGTTGAGCAATGGGTGCAGCAAAGATTCCGGCCAGGAGCAACGGTCCATAGAAGATGATCCGATGCCAGTGCAGAAAGACCAGGTATGAGGCGAAATAACCGGCAATGAGGAACACCACGAGTAACAGCAGGCCATAAGCTCCGGGATAGCGGACGACGAGCCACAAGGCGAAAGCACCCGTAGCAACCAGAAGCAGGAATTGCCAGATGAGACCGGGGCGCTGCAGAACCGTTCCCTCAAGGAGCATCTGCAGCGCATTGGCGTTTACTTCAACACCCGGCATCGGCAGTTGTCCGGTGACCGGAGTAAACATGCGATCGCTCATATCCACGGCCCCAAAGCCGATGAGCACGGCCTTTCCACGCAGTTGCGGAGCAGGCTTTCCAGACAGAAGATCACCGGCAGAAACAGTCTCGAAAGATTGCGGCTGGCCGGGCTCAATCTGCTGGTGGTAATCAATGATGAGCTGACGGAGGTCAGAATGTTCCACACCTGAGCCCGGATTACGCGGAGTCTCGATGGACGTGAGTTGCGGATTGATCAATTCAGCCATTTTTAGAGCAAAGGCGGGACGCGGACCATCCAAACTCGGCTCTTCTGTAGGAAGGCTTCGGCAGAGACCGTCATCATCCACAATGGCTTGCACGTGGCCAACGCCGTTGGCCGCTTTTGCGAACTGGGGAACAGGATCGCTCCAAAGTTTGCCTTGCGGCGAGCTTGAAATCTTGGTCGCCAGCACCACATCAGGCGAGGCAGAGATTGCTGCGGCCAGATCAGCGTCATC
>DATFDA010000042.1:0-12426 GCA_035252525.1 Candidatus Angelobacter sp.
CCTTGCCCCATATTTCGCCGGCGTTCTCTTTGGTCCCGGCCAGCTTCTGGACGCGACAAAGTATTTCATCATCTTGCCGGACAACATCGGTCACGGCGAATCCTCAAAGCCCAGTGACGGCCTGCACGCGCGCTTCCCTCATTACGAATACGACGACATGATCGAACTGCAATACCGCCTGCTGACGCAGGGGCTGGGCGTGAATCACCTTCGCCTGGTCATGGGAACCTCAATGGGAGGGATGCATACGTGGCTTTGGGCGGAGCAGCATCCTGACTTCATTGATGCCGCCATGCCGCTGGCCAGCCAGCCAGTGGAAATTGCCGGGCGCAACCGCATGTTCCGCCGCATGGTGATAGATGACATCCGCAACTCGCCTGACTACAACAATGGCGACTACACCCAGCAGCCACATGGGCTGGAAGCAGCCATGCAGATTCTGCTGGTCATGGTCGGCGCGCCGGTGCGCATGCAAAAAGAAGACCCCACACGTGAACAAGCCGACAAATTTCTTGAAGATTACGTTTCCCGTGCAGTGAAGTCGCACGACGCGAACGACGTGCTTTATGCCTTTGACGCCTCGCGCAACTACAATCCCGAGCCCCAGTTGGAGAAAATCACAGTGCCTCTCACCGCCGTGAATTCGGCCGATGACACCATTAACCCGCCGGAACTCAAAATCCTGGATAAAGATATTCAAGGTGTGAAAAACGGCAAATACGTGTTGCTGCCCATCACACCTGAAACCCGCGGCCATGGCACGCACACCTGGGCAGCAATCTGGAAGGATCATCTGGCGGAGTTGTTGAAGAGATCGGAACGTTGAAAACCTTCACTCGTGGTGGCTCTCAAGTCGCCACCGAAGTCCCGAGCGAAGCGAGGGATCCCTACCCCTTACCATACAGCCTCTGAAAAGAGTGCCCGTTCTTCCACGTGTGTCATGGTGAGCGATGCACGAGGAAGCCTGTGACCGAGGGCGAGTCGAACCATATATGCATTTTCTCGGCTTTGTTCCTTGTTCCCGGAATGCATATAAGCTGGTAGGGATCCCTCACCCGCTGCGCGGGATTCGGGATTTCAAAAAATGCTATCGGCTAGCCACCTGCTGGTTCGCCGCAAACGTCCCCACAAACGCGCTGCGCTTGTCGTGCAGCTCCCAGGTATCATTCAGGTCTTTGCCGCTGTAGGCGTTGTTAACCGCCACCGCAGGCATGGCATGTGTGGTCTTCGTCAGCGGTGGATAAAAAGTATCCTCATTGCCGCAGAGATGATCATTGGCACCAATGGCTCGCGTGTCCACGGTTACAAAATTGCCCGCCTGCAACCTGGCTCGCGCGCTGTGCTGGTGGAGCACTTCCATATCCACCGGAACATCCACTACGCGCACCACATGCCGCAGCAGTTCGCCGCCCATCTCCTGGGCAAAGTTGATCAGCGCCTGCCGCTGGCCGGGAGTCGCATTCTTGTCTACGAACATCATCGCCTTAGCTGGATACGGTTTGCCGTAGGGATCACCGAGCGTCGCTTGCGCCTTTACGGCAGCACCCACCGTAAGCCCGTTCAGCGCAACGCCGTCCCACTTCCCTTCTGTGATGTGCCACGCAAGTATGGCTTCATCGCCGGTAAGGTTCATCTCACTATTTGCAAAGCACTGGCCCGTGTAAACATCGGCGCTG
Source organism: Candidatus Angelobacter sp. (assembly GCA_035252525.1). Lineage (GTDB taxonomy): Bacteria > Acidobacteriota > Terriglobia > Terriglobales > Acidobacteriaceae > Angelobacter. The sequence goes on from DATFDA010000042.1 coordinate 1,677, forward strand.
CGGGTTTCAAGGTACTCGCCCTGAATGGCCGGCCGGGTTTGCTGGGCAAGTGCAGAAAGAGACAGCAGAGTAAGCGAGAGAAGCGCAAGCAGAGTTCTGGTACGCATATAGGACTCCAAAGTTTTATTGTAGTCCCAGTGCTTCAGTGAAGCGCAGGCTTTTGAATTGAAGGCAGGAGGAACAGCCCGACCCCACTCACATACAGTCGCGGCAAGGGGTTCGGAACCTACTGCTGATCAGTGTGAACCAGTTTGATCAGTGTTATCAGCGGTAAGATTTTGCTTACCTCCGATTCACGTCCATTCGCGGCCAACTCACTTACTGGCTCCGCAATGGCACCCACGCTCTCCTGAGCAGCAATTGCCCGGCTCTGCCAGTTTGCCATCGGGCCCAATGCACGTCTGCGTGAGGCCGCACCAGAACAGGCCGTCCCCGGAACGAGGCACCGTGGGATCAGGCTCTGACCAGATGTACTGGCTTTTCCAGTGCAGCGCCGAGCACAAACCGGGGCGCTCCGTGTTGAAACGATCAGATATCTTGCTCATACTGCGCCTCCTTCTGCACCTGCCGCTTTCAGAATGGCCCGCTTTACCGCCACGCGGGCAAGATGGATTTTTGCGCTGTTGTGGCCCAGGCTCTTTGCTTTGGCCACGGCGGCTTTAGCGGCTTCTTCCGCGGTGGCTTGCGTAATGGCTTTGCCCTTGAGCGCTTCTGCCGCTTCCGGAGAAAGCCAGGGAATGGGAGCCACGTGACTCAGCACCACGCGCGCGCTTTCAATTGTCCGCCCATTCATCTTGAGCGCAACTGCGGCTGTGGCATAGGGCCAGTCAAACGCTTCCTTTTGGCGGACTTCGTAATGTCCTGCACGCACCCCGGGAGCCGGCGGAACGATCACGTCTGTGATGAACTCATTGGGCTGCAGGTCGTGCTCGCGTTCCGACTCCGCTTTCGGGATCATGAAGAATTTTTCCAGCGGAAGTTCTCGTTGCCCGCGCGGGCCCAGAATACGCAGCCGTGCGTTGTAGGCGATAAGGATCGGCGCAATGGTCGACGGGCTGACAAAATATGCCGGACCTTCGTTTCCCAAAATGGCGTGATACCGGTTGTCACCTTGGAGAACCATCGACTTGCCATTCTTGCTGAGCGCCAGCAAACCATGTCCGGTGCGGAAATACCAGCAGCGCGGCCGCTGGCACAAATTGCCTCCGATGGTGGCCACATTCCGGATCTGCGGGCTCGCCGCTTCTCCTGTCCCTTGCGCCAGCATGGGATGATGCTGCTTAATTTGTGACGCGCCGGAGATCTGGTCCAGCGTCACCAGTGATCCCATGTGCAGCGTGCCCGCCTCATTGCTGATGGCGTGCATTCCGGCAACTTGCTTGATGTTCACCAGCCGCTTCGGCGTGGTGATGTCATCCTTCATCAGTGACAGCAGGTCGCTGCCGCCGGCCAGGATCTCGGTTTCACCCCAGCTTGATCCCAGCAGAGTCGCCACTTCTTCTTTCCTGGTTGGGGAAGCATAGCTAAACGCTCGCATGGCTGCCTCCTTCATTCGGGTTCAAAGCCGCTATGACGCGATCCGGCGTAATGGGCATGAACGGTACCCGCACGCCAATTGCATTCGCCACGGCATTGGAGATGGCCGCCATGGGACCAACCGTGGGCGGTTCGCCCAGGCCAATGGGCCCGCGCTCGTCATAGCCTTTGCCGGTCATCATGTGAACCTTCAGTTCGCCGACATCGCCGATGCCCGCGAGACGGTAGAAATCCATGTTCGGGTTCAGCATGGTGCCGGTCGTCTGATCCATGACTTTTTCTTCGTACAGTGTTGTGGCAATGCCCATAATCATGGCGCCATATACCTGGCTTTCTGCCGTCTTCAGATTGATGATGAGTCCGCAATCCTGAACGCAGGCCATCTTGTTCATCTTCACGATACCCGTCTCGGTATCCACGCTCACGTCCGCCATCACAGCGCCGCCCACGCCGCTGGAAATCAGGTCTCCCGGACCCGGATTCTTTCCCATCGCCTGAATCGGCTGCGTTCCCAGCCGCGCGCAGGCATCTTTCCAGAGCAGGCTCCGCGTCGGCGCCGATTTCACGCGCACGGCTCCGTTCACAATCTCCAGCTCTTCCGGTTTCGCGTTCAACGCCGGAGCAACCTTGGCCAGAAGCTGGTCGCGCGCGTTTACCGCGGCGCGCCGCGTGGACGAACTGACGCCGCCAATGGTTGTGCTGCCGCCAGAGCCGCCATCGGGCGGATATTGGTTATCGCCGATATAGAGTTGAATTTTGTCGATTGGCAGGCCAAGCGTGTCGCCCGCGACCATCAAAATTGCGGTGCGCGTGCCGGTTCCCAGGTCCTGGCTTCCCATTTTGATATCAACCGAACCGTCGGGATGAATCGTCAGCGCGCAATTGCTTTCGTGCCCGCGACCGCCCCATGTGTGAATGGCCACGCCAAGGCCGCGTTTCGTCACTCTCGAGCCGCCCTGCCCGCGCGGGTGCCAGTTTTTCTTCCAGTCCATCAACCCGGAAGCAATGCCCAGCTCTTCGCGATAGACATCCGCCCGCTGCGTGATTGAAAGATTCTTCAGCAGCAGCTCAACTGGATCCATGTTCAGCTTTGCCGCCAAGTCGTCCAGCGCGCTCATCGTAATCAGGCAGCCCTGAGGATGGTTAGGGGCGCGCCACGCGCGCGCCGGGCCGATGTTGGTCAGCACCGCCACATGCTGTTTGCGTTGGTTGGGAATCTCTAAGACGTATGGCATCGGCGGAGGACCGCCACCACCCGGGCCACCCGTGCCCCATGACTCCGACTCCCACGCCAGTAAAGTTCCGTCTTTCTTTGCTCCCACTTTTACCCGCGCGTGCGCCGAAGGACGGCAGCCTGCGACTTCCAACTCCGGAGCGCGCTCCAGCATGTAACGCACCGGCTTCCCTCCTGCCTTCCTGGAAACCTCAGCCGTATAAACGCCCCAGCGGTCCACACCGAACTTGCTGCCGAAGCCCCCGCCGATGTGGTCCTGATGTACATGCACGTTGCCCGCAGGGATCTTGAGCCCCTGCGCAAACTGCCCAGCCAGCCCGGAAACGTTTTGCGTGGAGATGTGGGAAAAAAGATGTTCGCTGTCCGGCCATTCGGCAATGGAGCCATGACTCTCCAGGCAGCAGTGTGTGATCACAGGGCAACCGTACACGCCCTCTGAAACCACCTCTGCCTCTTTAAATCCTTTTTCCGGATCGCCTTTCGTCTGTTCCGCTTCTTTGCGATAGTGAGCCGCCGGCTTCTCTTCCGCTGGCTTAACTGGAGCCGACTGCACTGCGGAGATCACGCTTTCGCTTACTTCGTTCTCCCGCAAGCGATCCAGCAGACGCTTCTCCGGCTTGAAGGTGATGCCTCGCGTCTGAAGCGCAGAAACAATCTGCGGGTCCGGCACGTCATTGCGCAGCATGGTGATGAAGTCTTCCTGGTCGAGCGGGCCATGCTCTTCCGGCACATTTTTTGGCTGCGTGAAATCATCTACAAAATGGGGCAAAGGCTGGTATTCCACTTTCACGGCGCGGGCAGCGTCTGAGGCTGAGGGTTCATCGACTGCAGCGACAACTACAACGTCATCACCCGCCCAGTGAATCTCTGATCCTGGCCCTTGAATCACGTGCACGGCAGCCACGCCGGGCATCTTTTCCGCCGCACTGGTGTCCACGGCAGTCACTTTGGCATGTGCGTAAGGGCAACGCACCACGCTGCCGTAAAGCATTCCCGGCCTGTGAACGTCATAAGTGTATTTGGCGCGACCGGAAGACTTCAGCGGGCCATCCACGCGGGAGACGCGCTTTCCAATGAGCGTCCGCTCATTCGCTGCCGGCCAATCATATTTGGCAGTCTCGTCAGCCATGGTTACGCTCCCTTCGTGGTTTTGGCTGCCTGCATTACAGCCTCGCGCATTCCTGCATATGTCCCGCAGCGGCAGAAGTTGCCGCCAAGCCCGTGCTTAATTTCCTCAAGTGTAGGATTCGGGTTCCGGTCGAGAAAGGCTTTGGTCGCCATTACAAAACCGGGCGTGCAGAAGCCGCACTGCTGCGCGTCATGATCCACAAAGGCCTGCTGAATGGGATGGAGCTTGCCCGGCTCACCCAGACTTTCAATGGTGGTGATCTCCCGCCCCTGCGCGTCGATGGCCAGCACCGAGCAGGAGTACACCGGCTTGTCGTCCATCAACACGGTACATGCGCCGCAGGTGCCGCGGTCGCAAACCCGCTTTGCGCCGGTAAGCTCAAACTTGTCTCGCAGCGCGTCCAGCAGAGTTACTCGCGGCTCAAGCTGAGCATTCAGCTTTTTGCCGTTCACTGAGAGCGTGACTGGAACCTTTCCTGGTCCCAGCTCTTTCACCTCGTCCGCCAGGGCAAGCGCGGATACTTCACTCACCAGCGGCACGGCTGCTGATACACCGGAAATTTTCAGGAAATCGCGCCGCGAAACTCCAGAGCTGGATGATGACGATGAGGATTTTTTCTGCTGATTGGATTTCTTCTTGTCAGGCCGGTCGTCCACAAGAGCCTCCTTGCAAGGCTGTATAAGGAAACTGGAAATTGTAACTCTCAGGCGCGATGGCTGTCTTGTAGGCGAACTTAAGTCCATTCAGCAAATTCCGATTCAGGCTGCCGTTCACGCTCCCGCCGGCTCTGATTTTCCTTCCCAATTGCCGCCAGATGGCCTCGGTGTAACATCGAGAGTAACTTGTGGATCGCTCTTCTTGCGGCTATTGTTCTAGCACACGCACAACTCCAGAAGCGCACCCCCCGCGTCGCTTGGCAGTTGCTGAAGGAGCCCTAATGTCTGCCGGTGATATTACCTTTATCGAATGTCCGTTTGGCGACCTGTTCCCCGTCCGCAGGACAGCATCTCGCGCCTGGGACTTCCAGAAGATGGAGTGCCCGCGCTGCGGCCACAAGTTTGAAGTCCTGCTGGAAGAATCGGTACAGCGCCTGTCTCAGGAAGCTGTAGCCCAATAAAATCTATTCCACGCCACCTCAAAACAGCCTTCCACCACTCGTCCGCAAAGGCGGCGTGGTAATCTGTCCGTCTTTAGACAGACATGAACCACCATACTCTTTCACACGTTGACCTCCAGGCAGCGGCGCGCCAGATCATGCTGGAAAACGGCTTTGAGCCTGACTTCCCGCCAGAAGTACAACAGCAGCTCAGCGAAATAGAGCAGCATCCGCCGCAGTTACAGCCGTCTCCGCAGGTACACGACTTGCGCCAGCTTCTGTGGTCTTCCATTGACAATGACACCTCGCGCGATCTCGACCAGATTGAAGTGGCAGAACGGCTGCCTGATGCCTCCATCAGGGTGATGGTGGGGATTGCTGACGTTGACGCCTTTGTCGCTCTGAACTCGCCTATTGATCAACATGCGTCGCACGAAACCACCACTGTCTACACCGGCGTGCGCAACTTTCCCATGTTGCCGGAACGGCTTTGCACCGGGGCCTCATCTCTTCTGGAAAACAGTGATTGTCTCAGCGTGGTGATCGAGTACACGGTAAACAGCCAGGGCGAATGTTCCAACCACCAGATCTACCGGGCCCTGGTCCGCAATAAAGCCCAGCTTGCTTATAACGCGATTGGCGCATGGCTGGAAGGCCGCGGCGCCGCACCGCCAAAAGTATCAGGCTCGCAGGAACTCCAGGCCCAGCTCAAGCTCCAGGATGAAGCGGCCCAGGCGCTGAAAGGCAGCCGGCACCGCCACGGCGCGCTTGAAATTGAGACCATTGAAACCCATCCCGTGATTCTCAACGATCAAGTGATTGATTTGGTTAAGCAAGAGAAGAACCGCGCCACGGAGTTGATTGAAGACTTCATGATTGCAGCCAACAGCGTGGTCGCGCAGATGCTCGGGGAAAAGAAAGTATCTTCCATCCGCCGCGTGGTAAAAACTCCGGAACGCTGGGACCGCATTGTGGCCCTGGCCGCGCAACACGGGGGCCAATTGCCGGCCCAGCCTGATTCCAAAGCTCTCAACGATTTCCTGGCGCAACAGAAGACAGCCGACCCCGATCACTTTGCTGACCTCTCACTCGCGGTGATCAAGCTCATGGGCCCCGGCGAATACGTGCTGGAACGTCCCGGAGAGCCGGCGCAGGGACATTTTGGCCTGGCAGTGCAGAATTACACCCATTCCACCGCCCCCAATCGCCGCTTTGCTGACGTGGTAACGCAACGGCTCATCAAGAGTGTTTTGCAGCAGAACTCCAGCGGTTACTCTGATGATGCGTTAAGCGCCATCGCCGCCAATTGCACCGCCAAAGAAGACGCGGCCCGCAAAGTAGAGCGCGCCATGACCAAGCGCATTGCGGCCGTGAATATGAGCAGCAGAATCGGCCAGGTGTTTAATGCCATTGTCACCGGCGTCACACCACACGGCACGTTTGTGCGCGTAGTCAATCCCCATGCGGAGGGCCTGCTGGTCCACCCTCAGAATGTTGATGTGGGAGATAAGCTGCGCGTAAAGCTGATCAGCACAGATCAGCACCGCGGCTACATCGATTTCGCCCAGCAATAATTCCAGCGAAATCTCGCGATCTTCCCCAGGAGAGCCATGACTTGTTACTAAAGGTCTATCACTTCCGTGGCGATTAAGAATCCTGCCGTTCTGTGATCACCAAAGTAACTACTGCTTTCGTGGTGATCTGTTTGCTCAATCTATATTTCGTAAGATTTTTCTTACTCTAATACAGCAGTACGCGCATTACGGATTTGCGATTGTGGTTCAACTTTAGCTCTTTGCAAACAAGCAGTTTGAAACCTGGGACCGGGTTTGTAAGTACGGTTCGGGGCCGATCTGCTCTCGTGTAATTATTGCAAGCTGTTGTAAATAATTCATTCCCCCCGGGAGAGGCGCCAAATGGACGACTATCAGAAGTGGCTTGAGGCAGCGGCAGGCATTGAAGAAGACATTCAATACTTGAAGGGTTTTTTGAATGCGCGTGATCTGGGCTCTTTGCAGACTGCGCTTGCCGTATACCTTAAGAATGCTCACACTGGAGTCGCCTGGCCTAAGCCTGACGACCTGTATTGTATTCAAGAACTGGGTCCCGAATCGCAGAGAGTTGTGGCCACGGCAACGCGGCCGGATTACAAACTTGCATGCTGAAGCGGGCGCTTTATGAAAAAACTCAGGGTCATGATTGCGGATGAGGAACCTCTCTCCCGCAACCTTTTGAAATCGTCATTATCGTATTGGGGTTGTGACGTAGTAACAGTGCACAGCGCTGATGAGGCATACGCAGCGCTGCAGGCGGCCAACATTGATGTCTGCATTTTGAACTGGGAAATCAGCGGCCTGCATGCGCTGGAGATGTGCTGCTGGATTCGCCAGGCGGACCTGAAAGTTGAGCCGCACATCATTGTTCTTACTGAAAAAAGCTCGCGGGAAAACATCCGCGCCGCCTACCTGGCCGGCGCCAATGACTATCTCACCAAGCCGCTGCGTGTGGAAGACATGCGCAACCGCATTTCCGCAATCGCTGACAAGGTTTCCCAGGTGAACTCGCTGCACTGGGCGCTTGGCCGGCTGGATCCCCTTGAGTGCTATCGCATGGATCTGGCGTCACACGCCAAAGCGCACACCCGAATTTGAACTCCAGCGTAGAGACGGTTGCGTCTCTTACAGCCGACCGGCAGCCTGTTTCAGCAGACGTTTGCTCTGCACAGAATTCCTGCTCAACCTCTAGTTGATCCGTTTCGCTCTGCCATTTTCCCCTAAGAACGGGCAGCGCTGGCCCGCAAGCCCAGCGCTGCCACACTTGGCGGAATTACGACACTCTGCGCGGCCTCTCCTGAGCCCTGGCGGCGATCACCGGTCCATCAAATCCGGACTCCACCAGTATCTTCCGCAGCCGCTCCAGGCAGCGTCCGCGCACAAATCCAATGGACCCCGTAGCGAGCCCCAGCCTTTGCGCTACTTCTGCATACGGCAGCGGCGGCTGCTCGAAAAACAGGAGCTTCACCAGCTCGGCACAGCGCGGAGGAAGTTTTCCCACCACTTCGCGAACAATCTGCTCCTGTTGGATTTGCAGCACCGTCTCAGGCACCGAGGCAAGCTCCTCTGCCACTTCAGGTTCCATGGCATCGAGTTCCAGATGATTGGATTGCTTCTTTTTCCAACGATAGGATTGCCGGACGGACACGGTGATGAGCCAGGAACGCAGCGAGTCAGTGTTTTTCAACTGGCTGAGGCTGTTAAAAACTTCAACACAGACTGACTGGAATACGTCCGCCGTGTCTTCAACCGTGGCCCCATACCGGAACGGGATTGAGCAGATGAGCTTCTTGTATTTGTCGATCAGCGCTTCCCATGCCTGCTGATCTCCGTTCAGGCACGCCGCCACCAGGCGCGCGTCTTCAGTGTTGATGCCTTCGCCGCATCGCGCACAGCAGGGCTCACAAGGCGCAGGATTTTCTTCGATAACCGGCAGTTCCTGGCTCAATAGAACGCCGGCCAACTCGGGTTCGCAGAACTCGGTGGATTTCATCTTCCATTCCTTTTTTGATTCACATTGCTGGATTGCGCGGCGTGACGATCAACGCCGGAACAATGCCGTTAGTGCTGTTCCAGGCAAGCACGCGGATTCAATGCGCGGTTACCTGAAAATGGACACACTTCGGGAATGGAAAAAAATCAGATCCTGAGAGGCGGGGTAAAAACAGAAAAGGAAGAACCTGTCCACACCGTTTCATGCTCAACCAGGTGGACAACCAGCCTGGACCCGCACAAAATCGCGCGGATCAGGTCGGGCAGCAACTTGGCTACGCCGACAAAAACAAGGAACATACCGATCAGGCAAAGTCCGAAAGTAAGCTGGAGTTCGATATCGTCCGTGGAAACCGGGAAATTGTCCCAACTGTTCAACTGCATAAACGGAGAAAGCACAGCTATTGCTGCCATGAGGAACAGCACGAGTTTACGCAGCTTGTCCAGCATCGGGAGCCCTTGACTTTCGTGCCGGACTATAACACTGATAGGTGCATACTGCAAAAAGTTTCGCTTCAGGCTCCATTGCAAATTTTTTGTACGATGTAAGCGTCTGAAAGATAAGGAGATCGGGCGGGCGAAGCGAGCGCAGAATGGCCCGGGAAAAATGAATTATCAGAATCCTTAATAATTTAGTTTGAGGGCGCGCAGGGCGGGAATAACGCTAATACCTTCCATACATCTGGAAGGGAGAGCTATCCAGATCAAGCCCAAGCTGAAGACGAGCGCCTTCAGACATTCGGCCCGGATGCCAGGGCGGCTCGAAGATTACTTCAACGTTTACCTGTTTCACGGTCGGCAAAGCGGCGAGCTGGCGCTGAATGTCCGCTTTAAGTACATCCGCCATGCCGCAGCCGGGAGCGGTCATGGTCATCTTGATGTCGATCTGGTGAGCATCGTCCACGGAAGAAATCTGGCAATCATAGATCAAGCCAAGATCCACCACATTCACGGGAATTTCCGGATCGTAGACCGTCTGCAAACGGTCCCAGACCAGCTTCTCACTGAATTCCGTGGGGATTTGGGCCTGGGCTTCCTCGGGACTGATGCCGAGCGCGTCCGCGTCTTTGGCGTCAAAGCGGACCATGTAGCCCTGATCTGTCATCACGGTGTAGCTGCCGCCTAGAGACTGGGTAAGCCTCACCCTGGTGCCGGCGGGCACGTGATGAGGGATACCGCTGGGAATCTGCGTGGCCAGCGCGTCACGTGTGGTGATGGTTGATTCGCCCGATTTCAATTTTCCTCCATACCGGCTGCGATCCTATTCGGTTGAAACTGCCTGCTCTTCTCCGCGCAAAGCGGCCCGCATGGCGTGCCAGGCCAGCGTGGCGCATTTTACCCGCAACGGAAATTCTGATACGCCTGCAAACACCGCCAGCTTGCCTAGCGAGTCTGCGTCGCCCCCGTGGCCGGTCACAAGATCGTGAAAACGGGTAAACAGCGCCTCGGCTTCTTCGGTCGACTTGCCTTTGAGAGTCTGCGTCATCATTGATGCCGAAGCCTTGGAGATGGCGCAGCCCGCGCCTTGAAAAGCGATTTCTGAAATTGCGCCGTTCTGCAGGTTGACGAAGATGGTGTAATGATCGCCGCAAAGCGGGTTGAAGCCCTCCGCTTGATGATTGGCTGCGGGAAGCAGGCCGTAATTGCGCGGCTTTTTGCTGTGTTCCAGGATTACCTCTTGGTAGAGATCACGCAGCTCGCGGACATCAGCCATCAGCCCATCACCTCGCGGACTTTCCGGATGCCGCGCACCAGCGCATCTACCTCTTCTCGTGTGTTGTAAAGCCCGAAGGAGGCGCGTACCGTCGCGGGAATGTTGAATCTTTGCATCACTGGCTGAGCACAGTGATGGCCGGTGCGCACCGCAATGCCTTCGCTATCGAGAATCGTCCCAATATCATGCGGATGGATGTCTTCCATGACTATAGAAAGAACGCCTGCCTTTTCATGGGCCGTGCCTACAATGCTGACGCCCGGAATTTTCTGCACTTCGCAGCTTGCGTAGGAGAGTACATCAGCCTCGTGTTGTTCGATCTGTTCTAGACCGACGCCGGTCAGGTACTCAAGCGCTGCGCCCAGACCAATGGTATCGGCGATGTTCGGCGTGCCCGCTTCAAACTTGTAGGGCAGGCGGTTATAGATTGTTTTGTCGAAGGTGACAGACGCAATCATGTCTCCGCCACCCTGCCACGGCGGCATGGTCTCTAAAA
>DATFDA010000043.1:0-10026 GCA_035252525.1 Candidatus Angelobacter sp.
CCGCCGGCCATGGGAACGACAACGTTGTCCGGCAGGCGCCAGCCAAGCTGCTCGGCGATTTCATACCCAACCGTTTTCGAACCTTCAGCGTAGTAGGGACGCAGATTGACATTTACAAAGCCCCAACGATGCTTGTCGGCAATTTGCGAGCAGAGCCGGTTCACCTGATCGTAGTTGCCGGCGATGCGAACAATCTTTGCGCCGTAGATTTCCGTGCCGAGAATTTTTGCCGGTTCAAGGTCAGATGGAATGAAGATGCAGGCTTTAAGGCTGTTGCGCGCAGCCTGGGACGCTGTGGCATTCGCCAGATTTCCCGTGGACGAACAGCTCACAACTTCAAATCCGAACGCGCGCGCCTGCGTAAGGGCGACTGCTACGACACGGTCTTTGAAACTGAGAGTGGGAAAGCAGACGGAATCGTTCTTCAGGTAGAGCGACCTGGTGCGGAACGTTTCGCCCAGGTTGGGCGCCTTCACCAGTGGCGTGAATCCGACCGGCAGCGAAGCATCGTACTGCTCAGGCAGTGGAAGAAGTTCTTTGTACCGCCACAGGTTGGTAGGCCGGCGGGCAATCTCATCGCGACTGACCAGCTTTCGGATTTGATCCAGGTCATAAACTACTTCAAGCGGCGCAAAGCAGTTTTCACAATAGGAAATCGGCTGGTTGCCCCACGGTGTGCCGCACTCGCGACATTGCAATTGATATGGTAAGTTCGCGCTCATTATTGATCTGTCTCTTTCTGCTGTCCCCGGCGCAAATGCGGGCAAAACTAAAAACCCGCTGCCCAAGGCAGCGGGTTTGAAGAATTGCGTTATGACTCTCTTCTTAGGTCCCTGTCTGCCTCCGCGTGAACACACGCATAGCCATGCTTTGCTTACACATGGCCATGTTGGAGACAGTCAGTAACATGAAGTGAATATAGTAGTAGAGACGGTAGCGAATTTCAAGCAGGATCGGCTATTGGCTCTTGGCCATGCCGAAAGAGAACAGCCAAAAGCCAAGGGCCAAGAGCCGAGGAAACCTAGCTCGTCATCAGCTCTGCCGCCCTGCTCGTCGTCTTGATGACGGCGTTCATCAGAGTCACGCGCAAACCGCCTTTTTCGAGTTCAATCAGCCCTTCAATGGTGCAACCGGCGGGCGTGGTGACGGCGTCTTTGAGCAGTGCAGGATGGTGTCCTGTTTCCAGCGCCAGTTTGGCCGCGCCAAACAGGGTCTGGGCTGCCAGCATTGTAGCCATTTCGCGCGGCAGGCCCACTTTCACGCCCGCTTCGGCCATGGATTCAAGGATCACAAACGTGAACGCCGGACCGCTGCCGGAAAGAGCGGTGATGGCGTCCATGTGTTTTTCATCCACAATCACGGCGCGCCCGACGCTTTCAAACAGGCTTTTCGCCATTTCGAGGTGGTGCTTGCGAGCGGTAGCGCCGGCGCACAGCGCCGTCATGGCGGCTCCGACCATGGCCGGAGTGTTCGGCATGGCGCGCACCACATGGACGTGATTGCTCACATGCTGCTGGATGAATCGAGTCGTAGTAGAGGCAGCGATGGAGACGAGCAGAGTCTCCGGCGCGAGTACCGGGGCAATTTCATCCAGAAGCTGAGGAAGAGCCTGCGGCTTCACTGCCAGCAGCACAACCGGAGCGCCGGAAACCGCCGCACGATTGTCAGTGCTCACTGCAACGCCGGAAAGTTCCCGCGCCAGTTCGCGGCGATGCTCTTCATGTTGCACGGTGGCCACAGCTTCGCCTTTATTGATCAGGCCATGCTTCATGAATCCCTGAAGCAGGATGGTGCCCATTTTGCCGCAGCCGAGAACGGCAATTTTCTTCTCCGCTTTGGTTTGCGCGGTTTTCTTACTTTGGACTTCTGTTTCGGAAGCGCTCATCGTGATGGTCCTTTCGCATTCGCGGCGAAAATAAAACCCGCTGCCACTGGGCAGCGGGTTGTTCATGATTGCCTTTTTGTTCTAAGCCATCATCCCAGCCTCTTGCCCGTCAAGAACCGCACACGGGAGCGGGTAAGCCGCATGCGCCTGATTGGCCGAACGGGTAAACATGAGGGCACTATAGCCCAGATTTTCCGCTGGAACAACCACGAAATGGGCTGCGGAAGCAGCTTACTTTGGCGCACCGGTCAGCCTTCTTACAATCTCCGGGAGCACAGCATCTGCACGCGCAGCGATCTGCTGCGGGGTCTGGTCCTGAATGGGATGCTCAACGTAAACTGCGTCAAACCCAGAGCGGCCCAGTGCACCGGCCTGGATGCGCGCGGGCGTCATGAATTCCGTTGTTGCCACGGGCACTGCTGGGATGCCAAGGTTTTCCAGTCTGACCGTATCGTGCAAACTGCACGTTGTGCACGACCCTCAATCCGCCAGTCCTTCAATCACGGCATCCAATCCGCGCAGTTGGTCAATCACCTGGGGTGGAGCATTTTTGGTGTAAGTGGGCTTTTTCGCCCGCACCACTTCAGCCACGCCGTATTGCGTGGTAAGCAGCTCTTGAAGGCGATCAAGGAAAACACTTCCACCAGGCTTGCTGATATCAAGCAGGCCAATTTTTCTGCCACGCAAGCTCTCCAGCCTTGGCGGTGGCGGCGCAGCTTGCGGCTTGCTTTCATTTCCGGGATGAACAAGATTGATAGACATTAGTGAATTCCTTCAGGGGATTGGATATGTGACCAACTGGCTGCCTCCAGGGCCGGCAGCCCAGCTTCCAAGGACGGAGGAGAACTTCCCTGCCGTTCCGCCAGCAACTACGATGAAAATGGATTCCGGGCTGCGGAATTTCTGATAGCACGGTTCACCCTGGATGGTGAGTTCACGGTAGCTCGCCGTGAACTGCGTGCCTTCACCGCCGTCCGGCTCTGCGTAGTAGCGCAGCGGAACGCCGGTGTTCTCGAACAGGAACTGACGCACGCTCTGCTTGCTGAATCCATCGCGCTGCAATGTCCTGGCATGTTCAGGGCAGAGCACGACCATGGCCTCATTATTCATACACAAACGATAGCTCCAAACCGTGGCCAGCGTGGAACAGATGGCGCGCAGCAAAACGTCGCCGCGCTGGGCCTTGTGCTCGCTTATTCCGCGAGGAGGCTCGGCAGCAAACAGCGTGAGCGCGCTTTCTTGGCGCTGCAATCCGCGATCAACGTGGAACGGCTCCCAGGGATTCTCTTCTTCATTCTCCGCAATGCATTGCGAGAATTTCCCGGCATTGCCCTGGGCAGACATGTCAATGCCATCCGGACGCGCCCCGCCGATGTTCAACAGGATCAACTGCAATGCGCGGCCGAGGGTACTGTTTGCCCGGGCAACATTGCTGAACACGTTCTGCTTTGACCAGAAGCCCAGCTCGTTGCGCACCAGCCCGTTGATGAGCACCAGCGGCGCAGCAAAATGCGTAGTGGCCTGCACGCCGTGACCGTTGAATCGTTCATCGCAGACGGCGCGCACCAGAGGGACCAGCACGCGCATCAGCTCCGGCTTGCAGCCGGCCATCACTGCATTGGCAGCGATCTTCTCCACCGTGGCCTCGCCGTAAACCGGCGGGACGCGGGCGATCACCGTTTGTGGCGGAAGCGCTGTCCCCTTCAACATCGCCGCGACTCGTGCCTCACTGGGTGGTACCACAGGGAGCGCATCACCGAAAAGCCGGAAGCACTCCTCCACCAGATCGTCACCATCCTGTACTTTAATCCTGCTGGCGCGTTCACCTAAGCGGCGCAGCAGCGGCCCAGATGCTGCTTCCGGATGGCCATCTGTAGCGGGCTCAAGATGACGTGATCCGCATCCAGGCTTCCATGCGGGAGCGCCATCGTTAGCAGGCGCAATCGTGGGACAGCCGACAGATTGCGCCAATTCATTCAAACCCGCTTTATCGAATCCCACCAGCGTTTGTGTGATCGCGCCGTTTTCATCGAGCAGATAAAGAGTAGGCACCGACTGCGGATTAAAGGAACGGCTCAGTTGAAGCCCCCGATCCAACTCTACCGGGTAGCTGATGCCCATCTGCTGGATGAATTGCTTCGTGCTGGCCTCATCATCCTGAGACAGCGCAATGACCTGGATTTTGTCTGCTGAAAGAGCATTCAAATACGGCAGAGCCAATTGACAGGTAGGACAGTCTGTTTCAAAGAAGACGAGCAAGGCTTTCTTTCCGGCTTGATAGCCGCTCAAGGAGCCCAGACCGTGACCCTGCGCTGTTGTTGGCGCCATGGGAAAAAGATATTCTCCCTGGCAGGGTATTACAACTGCTTGCGTACGCGCTATTTCAGGACGCCTGAGATTGCATCCAACCAGTCATGTCGAAACGAGACCAGGCATGTGCGCTGCTGCGGGAGGGAAACAGCCCAACCCAGATTGCCGGCAAACTCGGCTTGCGTACCTCTGACGTGATGAATTTCCTGTGGACCAGGATCGGCGAAGGCGCATTGAGGCGCTCAGATATTGCGTTCTCACTGAAACGCAATGTGAGAAAGGCCATTGAAGCCGTAATAGCTGAAACCGGGTCGCAGTCAGCCGCGCGCATCTGCAAAGAGCTGGAAAAACGCGGCATTCACTGTAACCGCTTCGACGTTCGCATGTACCTGGAATACCGGCGCGCACCTGTAGTGCTGGGCGATATGTATGAACTGGTGCGGAGCATTGAAGTCCGCCTGCACCGATTTATTAAACGTGTCTTCATCGCTGAATTTGGTGCGGACGACTGGTGGCGTGGCGGCGTGCCGGACAATATAAGAGCGGAATGTGCCGCGCTGCGCGAGAAAGATCCCGAACCCGCACCCGAGCCTTACAACTACACACACCTGATTGCCTTGCGGGAGATCCTGGACCGCAAATGGAGCATTCTGAGCAAGCATCTCCCTCCGGAAACTGCGCAGAACAAAAGAGACCTCATGGATAGGCTGGTACAGCTCAATCGAATCCGAAACAACGTTATGCATCCGGTGCGCGGTGGAATGCTGACGGAAGAAGAATTTGAGTTCGTCTACAACCTTGAAGAGGACCTTGGGCCGCTGACTGCTCCGGAGGAGAGCGTTGGGGCGGAACAAAACCCCGCTGAGGACCATCAGCAACCGTCAGATGTTCTTCCGCAAGAACTTGTGTCCAAGTTGGAGCCGGTGAACGAAGTGCATCCGCCGCAGGAAGATGCGGCAACTTCAGAACAGGCCGCAGGCGAGGATTTTATTCCCAGCATTAAGGCGAGTTAACGAATGCGCAGATGCCTTCATCCCTAACAAAGATCAAGGCTTTCAGAGTTCCCTGCGCGAAATCCTACAAATTGCTTGCTCACAATCCGCAGTTCTGCATCCAACGGAATTGCCCCCGTTTCATAAAAGTTTTTACACCGGACTAAGGTTCTAAGCGTCATCGGCTACCGTCCGGGTTGATAGGGATGATTCATGAATGCACAAGAAGTAATACGCGCCTGGGGCAGGATTCTGCAAGGCAGGCGTCCCTCGCTTTCCATTGAAATTACGCGCGAGTGCCCGTTGCGATGCCCGGGTTGCTATGCTTACGAACCGGGTCATCCTGGCGAAGGACTGAACCTGCGACAGCTCTCTGACTACAAAGGTGGAGACCTGGTCCTCCGCGTTCTGGCGCTGGTGGATAAGCTCCGTCCTTTGCATCTCTCCATCGTCGGAGGCGATCCGCTGGTACGGTATCGCGAACTGGAGGCCATTCTCCCGCAGCTTGCAGTCCGCGGAATTCACACGCAAGTTGTTACCAGCGCCTTCCGCGAAATTCCCGCAAGCTGGGCGCAGTTCCCGCGGCTGTATCTCGTGGTCTCCATTGATGGCCTTCAGCCTGAGCATGATCTGCGCCGCAGGCCCGCCACTTACGACCGAATCCTCAAGAACATATCGGGTCACAGGGTCACTGTTCATTGCACGGTGACGGCGCAGATGATGCAGCGCCGGGGTTACTTGCAGGACTTCCTCGATTTCTGGACGCCCCGGCCGGAAATCAAGAAGGTGTGGTTCAGCATCTTTACCCCGCAGACCGGCGCCACCGGCCCGGAAATACTTTCCTCCATTGAGCGGCGTCAGGCCGTGGAAGAGATGCTGCGGCTGCAAAAACTCTATCCCAAGCTGGACATGACGCAAGGTATGATCCGCGAGTTCCTGTCTCCTCCTGCTTCTCCCAGCGAATGCATTTTTGCCCGTACTACTGACGTGATCTCTGCCGATCTCAAATCTCATGTGGCTCCGTGCCAGTTCGGCGGCAATCCTGACTGCTCACAATGCGGGTGCGTTGCCTCCATGGGCATGGCTGCGGTTGGGCACTATAAGCTTGCGGGCCTCATCAAGCTGGGATCAATCTACAAAGCGTCGTCCGCCCTCGGCAACCGAGTGCGAGAGTTCAGAACCAAGTCCGCAGGCCGTGACATCAGGGAAACTGCGTCAGCCCCGCAGCCGCACAACGCCAATGAGTCCGCTCCGCTAGCCTGATCGGCGTTCAATATTTGGGCATCTTGGGGTCGATCCGGTCCGCCCATGCCAAAATGCCGCCAGCCAGATTGGTCACGTTTGTGAATCCAGCCTGCCGTAAGAACCCCACTGCTTTGGCGCTGCGCGCGCCGGAACGGCAATGCACAACTGTCTCCTTGCTGGGATCAAGTTCCTGCACCCGTTTCGGCAGATCATTGAGCGGAATCAAATGCCCGCTGATGTTGCAGATCTTGTATTCATGGGGTTCCCGGACATCCAGCACAAAAACATCTTCTTTTGCGTCCAGCTTCCGCTTCAATTCTTCCACGCTGATTTCGGGCACGCCCGCATGGTTCACAGGTTTCTCCTGTCCGCGCAGTCCGCAGAACTCTTCATAGTCAATCAGTTTAGTTACGCTGGGTTTGGTTCCGCAAACCACGCAGTCAGGATTCTTGCGCAGTTTAAGCTCGCGGAACTTCATTCCTAGCGCGTCCACCAGCAGCAGCCGTCCAATGAGCGGATCACCCGACCCCAGAATCAGCTTGATTGTCTCCGTGGCCTGGATCAATCCAACCAGGCCGGGCAGAATGCCCAGAACTCCGCCTTCTGCGCAGGATGGAACAAGTCCCGGCGGTGGCGGCTCTGGGTAAAGGCAGCGATAGCATGGCCCTTCTTTGGTGGCAAATACGCTTGCCTGGCCCTCAAAGCGGAAAATGGATCCGTAGACATTAGGCTTGCCTGTAAACACGCAGGCGTCATTGACCAGAAAACGCGTGGGGAAATTGTCAGTGCCATCCACAATGATGTCAAAGTCGCGGAATATCTCCAGCGCATTCTGGCTGGTAAGTTTGGTGTTAAACGGTCTGACATTAACGAAAGGATTGATGGCGGCAATCTTCTGCCGCGCAGACTCCAGCTTGGGCCGTCCTACATCGCTGGTAAAGTGAATGACCTGGCGCTGAAGGTTGGTGAAATCTACCACGTCAAAGTCCACCAGCCCCAGAGTCCCCACCCCTGCTGCGGCCAAATAAAGCGCCAGCGGAGATCCCAAACCTCCGGTCCCAATACACAACACGCGCGCGGCCTTCAGCTTCTGCTGGCCTTCCATGCCCACCTCCGGCATGATCAGGTGGCGCGAGTAGCGCAGCACTTCGTCATTACTTAATTCAGGTAACTGATGGGGCGCCAGAATTGTGGCCATAAAGCGTATCTCCTGTGGTTTGCGGCTCGTTAAGAGGAACGGGACGGGCCCTGAAAGGACAGGCAGGCAGCATCAACAACAACAAGCGAGGGCGCGCATTCGCTGCCGCAGAGTCATAACCCAATTATAAACTCTAAATTCCACCAAACGCCGATCCCGCCTCCGCAGAACCTAAAGCGCAATCGGCAGGCCGCGATAGGCCACAATATCTATCTCTTCGCTTACGAATTGCTTGCTCTGCTCCGTGCCTTGCAGCACAAAGGAGGCGGTGCCTGAGGCACGCCCTGATTCCACGCTGGTGATCACATAGGAACAGTCAAACCAGTGCGCTTCCGCAAGGTCCGTTCCTGAATATCTGGGCGGCTGATCAGGATGGGAATGGTAGAAGCCCACAATAGTTTCAGCTCGGCTGCGCGCCAGCTTCAGAGCAACAATCACTTTCTCCGGATCAATGCTGTAACGGCTCTCCAGCAAGTCGCGCCGCGCGTTCTCACACGTTACCGTGAGTGACACAGTGCGCTGGCTGCCCTCAATATTACCCAGCAAGATTCCGCAACACTCGTTTGGATAGCTTCTTTCGGCTTCCCAACGGATCAGGTCGTAATCCGCCTTGCTGATCTGCAGCATGAGGCACTCCTCGGGAAGTGGCGCCGGTTTTTGCCCTGCTCGAAAGTGACAAGGCAGCCGTTCAAGTGCGACGAAGGAGAGCCATGTTAGACGATTCACAACAAAATTGCATCACCCGCGAGGCACTTTTTCACCTTACTTACCGAATGCACGAAGAGTGGTGCAGGGCTGTGGAAACTCTGGCAATAATCGCGCTGATCCGCGTGAATCCCCGCTGCCTCCGCTCTTCAATCCGTATAGGAGTTTCCCGCCAAACCGCATACAATAAATGGTTTATCCATATTGAATCGGGAGAATACATTTGGCGAATCTTGTCCGGGCAAAAATATCCGCTCTTGGCACTTACGTTCCACCGCGCCTGCTCACCAATGCAGACCTGGAAAAAATGGTCGAGACCAGCAATGACTGGATCGTGGACCGCACCGGCATTCGGCAACGCCATATCGTAGAAAAAGGCGTTGGAACCTCTGAGCTGGCCGTGCAGGCCGCCTGCCGCGTACTCACAGAGCGCGGTATTGCGCCCACGGACATTGAAGCCATCTTTCTCGGCACGGTTACACCGGACATGTCTTTTCCCGCCACCGCTTGCCTTGTGCAGGACCGCATTGGCGCCAAGTCTGCCTGGGGATTTGATATCTCTGCCGCGTGTTCCGGATTCGTCTACGCCCTGCAAACCGGAGTCAAGTTCGTGGAATCAGGCGCACACCAGCGCGTCATGGTGATTGGCGCTGACGTCATGTCATCCATCATCGACTACACGGACCGCGCAACCTGCGTGATCTTCGGTGACGGCGCCGGCGCGGTGATCATTGAGCCGGCCACCGATGAAAATTTCATCATCGATTTTCACCATGAAGTGGACGGCTCCGGCGGATGCTTCCTCAACATGCCCGGCGGAGGCAGCGTTCATCCCGCCACTCATGAGACCGTGGACAAGAAGATGCATTACGTTCACCAGGACGGCCAGCAGGTCTTTAAGTACGCTGTTCGCAAGATGGCCGAGGCGGCAGAAAAGGTCCTCTCCCGCAACGGCTTCAAAGGCTCTGATGTGGCGCTCTTCGTGCCCCACCAAGCCAACAAGCGCATCATCATGTCCGCCGCTGACCGGCTCGGTCTGAAGGAAGAGCAGATCATCATCAACATCGGCGAGTTCGGAAACACCACGGCAGGCACCATTCCGTTGGCCATGGAAACGGCGCGCCAGCAGGGCCGTCTCAAGAAAGGTGACCTGGTGCTGATCGCCGCTGTCGGCGCCGGCTTTACCGTGGGAGCAACATTGCTGCGCTGGGCGTGTTAGCGTTTGCCGCCGGCGCATTCCCAGATAGATCGCGACCGCCCCACCCGTCGCCGCCTACTGCCCATTGCTTTTCCGATCACGGCGATGACGTGCGATTGCCGCCTTCGGCGGTACGACACCCCTCGTCGATCCGTCTGATCAGTCTTCACCAGCGGTAAGGTTTTGCTTTTCCGATCACGGCGATGTCGGCGATTCCTTCCTTCCGTCCAGTGCGGTGGGCTTCTGGCGAATGTTTAGTACTTCGCCAATACTTACCCCCACGCCTCCCACCACCCCGTCAACCCCGAAAAATATAGACTTAGCGGAATCAACCCCGGCGTTAACCACGGCCATCTCGGGCTTAAATTGCTCATTGCTCTTCGGAGACCGAATGGCCCGATTTTACTCAATGGTTAATAGCCGGCGCACAGAGCAAACGCTGCCCCTTACTCGCCCGTTTAGGAGCCCGGTAATAGATATTCAGTTGTAAAAG
>DATFDA010000044.1:0-2859 GCA_035252525.1 Candidatus Angelobacter sp.
CAGAATCTTGACGGGCGCATGCGCCGGAGCGGACGCAGACGGGCGTGGCGCATACCAGCGCATCACAAAGGTCGCGCTGAGCGCAAGCACCACAATAACTGCCGCCACCAGCAACCAGAGTTTCTGTCCGCGTCCCGCCGCCGCTGATGGCAAACGCGATGCCGTCCCCCCGCCCTGTGCCACATCCAGATCAGCCAGCAGTTTATTCACTGACTGGTAGCGCGCTTTGACGTCGCGTTCCAGGCATTTGCAGACAATGGAATTGAGCGTCCTCGAAATACTCGATTCAATGGTTGAGGGCGGCGCCGCTGCTTCCTGCGTGCGCTTCAGCAAGCTGGCTATGGAGCTATCCGATTTGTAGGGTGTGCTGCCGGTAAGCAGCTCATAAAGGATGATTCCCACCGTGAATATGTCTGAGCGGCCGTCGGCTTTTTCGCCCTTCGCCTGCTCCGGGGACATGTATTGGAACGTGCCCATGATCGCGCCAGTCTTCGTGAGGACATCCTGGTCATCGGCCCGCGCCAGGCCAAAATCCATCACCACCACTCGCCCGCTCGGCTCAATCATGATGTTGCTTGGCTTCAAGTCACGATGCACCACGCCTTCGGCGTGGGCCGCCGCCAAGCCTGAGCACACCTGGCGCATGATGTCCACGGCCTCGCTTGACGGAAGCTTTCCTCGTGCCGCCATCAAAGTGGCCAGGCTCTGCCCTTCCAGAAACTCCATGGTGATGAACTTGAGCCCGCCGGATTCCCTTACATCGAAGATCCGGATCACATTCTTGTGCGCTACCTGGCGCGCCAGCAGCAGTTCCTGCGTAAACCGCTGCACAATTTCCGGATGGCTCGATAGTTCGGGCCTGATGCACTTAAGCGCGATGATTTTCTCAATGTCGCGGTCATACGCTTTGTAAACCGCTCCCATTCCGCCCATGCCGAGCAGTTCCATGATTTGGAACCGTCCGCCAATCACTTTTCCCATTTCAAGAATCGAGCCCGAAGCCAGGGAATCCCGGGCCGGTGCCGGTGCTGAAGACGCAGCACTGTTTGCTCCCAGAGTGGGAGCGTCAGAAATTTTTCTCAGATCATCCCTGTTCATACAGCATGTCCCTGGGAAAGGTGGTGAACACAAAGTTGGCCAAGTATACACCCATAACTTACGGCTGACCGGGGCCTCAGCGCCTTAGACCTCCGCATCTGTATAAGCCGGGCTGAAGTTTGGGGCCGTTAATGGAAATGTGTTTCATGTTGGCCAAACGTTTCAGCCCGGCTGGTTCAAGAGGGCCGCGAGAACTGGGTTTTTGTGGAATTCTTAAAAATCCAAGCTTTTGCCTTGACTTTGCGCTATGAGGGTGTATGGTAGCCAGATTCGTGCCGAACCCGGGTTGATCGAATGCCTTTCAAATCCATATCCAATTCCCTTCGCTTCCCCCGCTGACGTCCATAGGAGGGTGCGCCGGAATTTGAATAAAACAGGAGGCCCAAAATGGCAGCGAGTCCATCGGTTCCGAACCTTTTACAACTCACAACGGAACAAGGCGCAGAGCAGATTACCGTCCGGTGCACGGGACGGGTTACCTCAGAAACTGCAAACGATTTTCAGGAAACCATTCGCGAACTCATTCCCAAAACCAAGCGGCTTGTGCTCGATCTCACTGCAGTTGACTATATTGACAGCTCCGGCCTGGGTGCGCTGGTAAACGTTTACATGCACGCAACCCGGTCGGAGTGCCTGGTCGAGCTCAGCAATCCCAAGCAACGCATTCGTGATCTATTCAAGCTCACCAAGCTGTCTTCGGTTTTTGAGGGTAGCGGGATGGAACATTTCGGGATGTAAGCTTTCCCGGTTTCGTCGGAACATCGGGGCAGGTCACTGAATCTGCCCCACCTCTTTCACTATTCGTTTAAGCGCTTCACGAACACTCTCCGCGCTCCGCACCTTCATTGTGTGGATGGTCAGCGGCTTCAGCATCTTGCTTATCTTGTCCATGGCCCCGGTGGCATAGCGGCCGTATACCTCGTATTGCAGGTAGTACACCACGCAGTTTTCTGCTTGCGCGGGATCGATCGGCGGGAAGTGGCGGAAGGCATAAAAATCCATCGGGCTTCCTACCACAATAAACACGTGAAAACTCGGCTCTGCCGAACCTTTGCGGTTTAAAGTGTCCGGCTCGGCCGGCGGACTGCAGGCGACACAGGGGCCTTCGGCGGCTGCAAGTTTGAGTTGAGCAGGACCGTCAGAAGCCCCATTTTCAGGAGAGCCGCTTAATCGGCGCAGAATTTCGTCGCGCAGAAAATCCGGGTCTTCACGTCCCTCCAACCCTTTCACGTCAATCATGTCTGGCCCGTTCTCAGGGGCAAGCGCGCTCTTGAGCGCCGTCCAGTTCAGGGTTGAGACGTCATCCTGCTCAAACGTGACTCGTGGTTGCCGCAAATCCAGTGTGGCCACATTCAATGAGCCATTACTTACCTGGATTTCGCTCAGATCGCGCACAAGCGGCAGGGCCACTGCAAGAAAACGGGAATAGAACCGGCTGGAGCCGTGAAAGAGACTGGAAGGAGTAAGATCAGCCAGCACATCAACTTGAATGCGTCGCTTGGTAGCAAGTGCCAGGTGAAGTTTGCTCTCAATATCAGGACGGTAGATGTTATCGCGCACGTCCTTGAGAGGGGCCCAGAATTCCCAGTCCGGAATTCCCTGCCAGATATCGGCAAAAGAATCATGCTTGATTTCAGATACGTGAAGCTTCTTTTGCACAAAGCTGTGCTCGCCGCTTTTGGGGTCATATAGAAGGAAGCTGACCTTGTAGTCTCCCGGAAGCGCAAACGCCTCCCATGTGCTTACCCAGGTTTTCTTGTG
>DATFDA010000045.1:0-4539 GCA_035252525.1 Candidatus Angelobacter sp.
TCAATTTCTGGTCCCGGCTTTGGCAGCCATTGCGGAGCAATTTTCGAGTTTACGGCTCTACATTGTGGGTAAAGGCGAGCAGAGTGAATTGAAAGCACTCGCTGAATCGCAGGGCGTGGCTGACCGGGTGTTTTTTGCTGGTAGCCGGCCTAATGAAGAATTGAACCTCTGGTACAGCGCTGCGGACGTGAGCTGTCTGGTTAGTTCACGCGAGGGCTGGCCGAACGTCATACTTGAATCGTTGGCCTGCGGTACACCGGTGCTTGCAACGGGTCTCTGGGGAGTTCCGGAGATTCTGGTTTCACCCGAACTCGGGATCATGGTTCAGCAACAAACTGCAGAGATTGCCGATGGTCTGGCCCGGGCTCTTACTAAAGAATGGGATCGCAACCGCATCATCAACTACGCGCGCACAAGAACCTGGGACGTTGTGGCAGATGAAGTAGAGAAATATTTTGCACACACCTTGAAGGAAAAGATGACTGAAGCTCACGAGCTTGATCATCAGCAGCCTGCTGAGGAACACTGCTCAGAGCACACTGCCTGAACTGTGGCGATTTTATTGCACTGAATTTTTTTCTCGAACGTGTAGTTTGTGCTCACGTCTTCATTTCTCTTTTGCAGGTATTTCCAAACGTAAACTGCTGGCCTGCATCACGCTTTTCTTTGCCAAGCCGTTTGGCGACCTTCGTGCGAATGGCTCAGCAAACCTAATACGTTCAGGCACGATGCCTGAATGTTTCGACGATGTCCGCATCAGTGCGGAGCCTGCAAAACAACGACGGAAGTTGCAAAAGTTTTCACCTCGTAATTTGAAGTTGTAAGGCCGTTTCTCCCAGGTCAACGGTGCAGAAGAGCCGGCATGTTCCGGTCTGTTGTCCATTCGAAAGGAAAGATCTATCTTGCAGCGATATGTTGTGCCGGGCCACGGAGAAGATGTGCAAATTGTTGCGAATTACTTTTGGCAGGGGCCGGTTGTGAGCGAACTGGTGCGACTCATGGCATCTCGTAGCGCACGCGCCCTGACTGTATCTTTCAACATGAACAATGGTTAGCCGCCACTTGGTCGGGCAGCAGTGCAAGGAAAGAAGTAGATGAAAATTGTCGTTAATCGTCGAGCTTCGCTCAGCAGTAAATGGAAGTTTATTTTTCTTGCCTTGATTCAGGCAGTTCTTTTCTCTTCCCTGTCCGCAGCCCAGCTCAGCGTTCCCTTGACCATCCAGGAAATGAAGTATCCCGGGATCACGGGCGTGGCGCGCACCAGCGAGCCGGTTACAGCAGGTGTACCGTTAGCCAAAGGAACCATACCTTGCGCCAACGCAAATCCTGCAAGCTGCTCCGGAGTCTCATCTCTGGGCCTGACCGGCGCGACCATGGGACAGTTCCGTTGCCTGGTGGAGTGGGAAGACCAGTCCTGCAAATGGGTATTGGTGGATACGCAGGCAACAGTGGCTGCGGGCGCAACAAATACAGGCATCACGTTGACCAATGCTGGCACTGGAAACTTTGGCGGTGCGAATCTGGCCACAGATAACACGACTGCGGGCACCATCACAGTGGATACAGGCGCGGCGCAATTCACCATCCGGAAAGCGAATTTCAATGGCTTGGATAAAGTGGTTGTCGGCGGTGTCACTGTAGTTGCCAGTGGAACGAGCACAGGACTCGCGATCACAGGACCAGCGCCGGGTGGAACGTCGTGCGGTACTTGCACAACGACGTACACATCTTCGAACGATGCGGCGTCCACGGCGGTAATCGAAGAGAACGGCCCGGTGCGGGCGGTCGTCAAAGCGGATGGAGCGCACAAAGATTCGGCAGGAAACACCTACATGCGCTGGACCGTCCGCCTTTATTTCTACAAAGGCAAAAGCTATGTACGCGCGAATGTGAGCCTGCGCAACGCGGACAATGCGTCCACAGCTTTTAATACTGCATATAAAGGATTTACGTCGTACGAACTCCGCCTCACTCCGGCGCTGGGAGCCGGGAAAACATTCAGTTTCGGCAACAATACCGCCACCCCAACCACCGGGACCTTTGCCGGAACAGAGAATGCATATCTGTACCAGGCGTACACCACGCAGATGGAGCATTCTGACTGGAGTTCCTCCACCGCATCATTCATCACTCGCTCAGGCGCGACGTACGCGCAAAATGGATTTCAGATCACCCAGGGTGCAACCACTCTGCTGCGCGGATCAGCCTCAAGCGCCGCGGCGCAGATGTTCGGCGATCTTTCTGACTCAACCGGAGCCGGCGTTCTGGCGGGGGTTTATCTCGGCGGACAGTACTGGCCCAAGTCAGTGCAGTTCCAGAATGGCGGTAGTGAAATTCGCGTGGGCATCTGGCCGGACCAGACGCTGTACAACGGAACATGCTCGCTTACGCCTTGCGCCATTCCTTATTACCAGGCGTGGCCGCAGCACAGCATTCATGACGTTTATCTGAACTTCCATAGCACCGCGTTGGCGGCGCCGCAGACAGAGTTCTTTAAGCAGCAGTTCTATCTCATCGCACGCGCAAGCTTCGATTACTACAACAGCACGAATGCCATGTTCAATTCGCTGATCAACCCCAGCGAGGAAGATGCTTATTACAGAAACCTGGCCATGTCATGCTGCATTACTGATTTCACCCCGGTGGTCTTCCGCTTCTATGCATGGCCCAACACGGGCGGCAGCAACCAGGCAGATTTTGCCCTGGCGTACATGCGCAACTTCCTGGAACGCGGTTACACCGGCCGCTACATGTGGGCGGTAAACCGGTATCGTTTTGATGCTGAGCAGGCATTTCCACGTTCCGATGGTTTCAACTGGCGCACCAGCGGTTCTTCGCTCGATTCGTGGGGCTTCCCGACAGCCAGTTCAACCAACAGCGGCAATGCCAATCGCGCATGGGTAGACCAGGAGCACGCGCACTGGTATGGCATGGTGGACTACTACTACGTCACGGGCGATGAGACGATCCATGACGCAATAAACGACGGGCCTAAAGATCGCTTCCTTAACACCACAGCGGCGCTGAACACGGGAAATCTCTGGAACGAGCGCGCCATTGGAAATGAATTGATGGCTCTCGCGCGTCTTTATCTTCTGGCCAAGGGCACCAACGACTCGGATGCTCCAACATATCTGACAGTCGCGGACAAAGTCCTCAACACGCAAGTGTTTCCTGACATCCCCAATCCTGCGGCTCCTGGCACTCCAGCACAGGGGCAGCAGGGTACGGCAACGAATCGCGGCATTCACTATGGCTGCTGCGGGTGGGACAGCTTTGCCAACCCACCGGCAACCAACGGCCCAGGCGGCGCGGGAACTGGGCGACAAGACAAACCGTTTATGACCAGCATCATGGTGCAGGGCTTGTGGGAACTGACGCAGGCTCGTGGCACAGGATGGACTGGTCCCACCGGCACAGATCAATATAATCACGCGCTCGACTACGCTTACGGCATGGCGCACTGGGCACTCACGGAAGGCTACGTGGACAACGGAACGTGCAGTCCGGTTTCAACCTGCGGGTCTGTCTATGAAATCTTCCTCGATTATCCGCAGTCAGTCTCCGCACAAAACGGCCAGGAGACGATCTGGTATCCCTACTACATCGAGCAGATCTACAAAGGTGATGTAGCCACATGGCAGCGCAAGTTGAATATTCAGTTGAAACAAGTGGATGCGGCGAACTCGGGCGGAAGCTGGGATGAAAATGCTAATTACGCTGTGAACCAGGCCATCTTCTCTGCGCTGCATCCCGGAACCATTGTTCAGCAGGATGTCACGATCAACGTCGTTAACAATGGCGGTGGGTCATACACAATTTCCTGGACTCCACCGGCAGGCGTGACCAAATATCGCTTAAAGCACTTCAATGGGAAGCAGATTGTTGACGATCTCAAGTGGAACGTCACGACCAATACTTCCACGTTCTCGGCTGCCAATTTCAATCCTTTCTGGTCAGCGCCTGCCACACGGCAGCAGCCTGCGGTTGGGCAGAGCAGCATAACCGTGACACTGGATGACTTGACGGGGACGGCGCTGGCCGCGTCTGGCGAGAAGTTTGCGCTGAAGGCATGGACCTCCTCCGGCACAGTTGACACCACGTCACCGACTGTGGCCATGAGCGCGCCGGTGAATGCAGCCACGGTTTCAGGAACGGTCATTGTTTCCGCCACGGCCAGCGACAATGTTGGCGTGGCGGGCGTGCAATTCCTGCTGGACGGAGCCAATCTCTGGGCGGAAGATACAGCCAGCCCCTACAGCGTGAGTTGGAACAGCGCTACGCTAAGCAATGGCAGCCATACTCTGAGCGCCCGCGCGCGTGATGCCGCCGGCAACACTTCCATTGCCTCTGTCACGGTTACAGTGGCCAATGCTGATACCACGCCACCAACAGTCTCAATTTCCGCTCCCGCAAAGGCAGCGACAGTTTCAGGAAGCATCACGGTTTCTGCCAGCGCCAGCGACAACGTTGGCGTTGCCGGCGTGCAGTTCCAGCTTGATGGCGCGAACCTTGGAGCGGAAGACGCCACGGCTCCTT
>DATFDA010000046.1:0-7959 GCA_035252525.1 Candidatus Angelobacter sp.
CTTTTAAAAGAACTGATACATGGCCAACTTCTCCACTGCCATGCGCCCCCTGGGGAGCTTTTTCCAAATCCTCGTCCGCCACTAGATGCCCAGTTCGTCGAGAGTTTTCTCATCCTCAGCCGTGAACGGGTTCTCTTCTATATCCTTGCGGTATGCCTCGATGCTCTGCACTTCGAGGTATGTCAGATTGCCGACCACCGCAACCTCGCCCTTGATCCCGGCCGAATCGCGCAGCAGACTCGGTACGAGCAAACGCCCCTGCCCATCGATCTCCACCAACTGGCCGTAATAATTGGTTCGGTTCAAAAACTTTTTTTTGGTCGGATTGAAGTTGGAAAGCTTTGCCAGCTTTTCCTCGATCCGCTGCCACTCCTCGAAGGGATAAACTTGAGCAACCTTCCCATCCAGCGAAGTGATGTAAAATTCGTTGCCGTACTTCTCGTCGATCAGGCGCTTGAATTCCGCAGGGACTTTGAGTCGCCCCTTCTCGTCCACGCGAGTTGGGTGATTGCCGCGGAACATATCGTTTTCTTGCTGCTGCTCCGGCTATTGCCGGTAATAAAGAGGTGAAAATGGCGATTTCTTGAACTGTTTCGGGCTCGGTCACCGCAATTTGGGGCGTTTTCTGGTTCATTGCACCCTTTGCTCTACTTTGGACCACTCTGCCGTTGATCGAACCTCTTGTCACCACTTTCTACCACTTTTGACCACATCCTACGCCTAAATGGTTGTGTGTCAATAGTTATTTTCAAGGTTCTCAGGAAAGAAGTTTCTTGACCGTATGTTCGCAGGTGGCCTGTCTTGCCCTTGTGGCGATTTTCACGGGCAAACACAAGCCGTGGTGTTTACTTGGAAGATTCCGCTGCTCCGCCCTCGTCTTTCTCGTATGACAAAGTCAGTATCGCGATTGATTCATTGCAATCCTGCGGCGCCGGATTGTCGCCAGCTTTGGACTTTGTCCTTGAGCCACCACCAGGGTCGCCGCCGGGCACAACAAATTAGCTGAACAAAAGGCCTCCCGCAGGAGGCCTCAAGGCAAACGGCTGTGGAAAGTTTAAACACCCGCGCCAGCTACAACTGGCTTGGCGGCCGCAACCAGCGTTTTGAATGGGTCATACTCGGCGTCAGGGTAAAAATCGCCGCGGAACAGCGCCGCCTGCGTCACTAGACTGCATCTTTGCACGTGATCGTTATCGCGGAAGCTGTGCGGGAGATCCGGACGACCCCAATCCCCACCCCAAACCAGACCATGTGCTGGTCCGATCGCGCCAAGGAAGCTGAAGTCTCCCTTCCAGGAAGGATCACCATTGATATCTTTCACCAGATCGCACGCCAGTCCATAATGATGGACCCCGACGGTGCGAAGCTGCGTTGCACCCTGCTCGAACAGCACCTGTTGCCGTTCCTGGCTACGATAGGTTTCGAAAATCATGAGTTTGATGCCTCGTGTAGCTGCATCTGCGATGACTCTCTGAATCGCAGCCCGCGTAACCGGCTCAAGCAAGGCTGGATCGGCGACCCGATTCTGAGAATGAAAGCGCTGGTCCCTTTGAATCACGTCAGTAAAGAAATTTGCCATGACAAACTCCTGAAGCAGGGCGCGTGTAAAACCCCAATTCTGCGCTTTCTTCTCTCTTTAAGTGGTGTCGCTACGTTGCTAAGCGTTTCCGGCAACATGGATAAAGTTAACCGGCAAGGAGCACAGAGATCACCTTAATCCGGGTGGTGGCTCAACTCTCGCGTCTTGAGGCAACTTGCACTAGTGGTGCAGGACTCAGATTAGAAGTTATTCAGGTGGGGGAGACCTGGTAATCAGAAGTTAAAACCAAATCCAGGAGTTCCCCCGTTGAAACAACGCCTCTCGTGTTTCCTCCCTGTCGTGTTGTTTGTTTCCTTACAGCTTACAGCCCAGATTCCCAGATCGAACCATGTTGTGGTGGTGCTCGAAGAAAACCATAGTTACTCGAGCGTAATCGGGAACCGAAACATGCCATATCTGAACAGCCTGGCGTCAAGGTATGCCGTGGCAACCCAGTTTTATGCAAACACGCATCCTTCCATTGGGAACTATTTTAAGCTGACTACAGGCCAGATCATCACGAATAATGACAGCTTCACTTCCACGGTAACAGCCGACAATATGGTGCGGCACATGCTTACGGCAGCTAAAACCTGGCACAGTTACGCCGAATCACTACCCTCGGTGGGCTACGTGGGCGCGGATGCCTATCCTTATCTGCGCCATCACAATCCATTCACGTTCTTCTCTGACGTGAGAAACAGCAGCGTTCAAAAACTAAACCTGGTTCCCTTCTCCCATTTTGCCGGGGATCTGGCCAACAATCGTTTACCGGAATTCTCTTTTGTGGTTCCCAATGTGCACCACGACGCTCATGATTGCCCTGCTGGCCAGAGCACTTGCACGGACGCGCAGAAGCTTGCTGCTGCTGATGCATGGCTGAAGAGCAACATTGCACCCCTGATTGCGAGCTCGGCCTTTCAGCACGACGGCATCCTGATCATTGTCTTTGATGAATCCTCCAGCAGTGACAAAACACGCGGCGGAGGACACGTGGCCGCGGTAATCGTGGGGCCGAAGGTGAAAAAGGGATTCAAGTCCACACTCATCTATCAACATCAGAACATATTGCGTACCGTGCTCAATGCTCTTGGAGTCAGCACGTTTCCCGGAAGCGCAGCGACAGCTCACTCCATGACGGATATTTTTCTTCAGTAATTGAATCACGGCCGGTCTTGCAAGCCGGCCCTTCATCAAGCGCGATTGCAAAAGGCCATTCCGGAGGTTGCTTTGAAAAGATTTTTACCTTTGCTGTTGTTATGCGCCAGCTTGCGCGCTTTTGTCGCGTCACAGGTGACTCCTTCCCATCACGTCATGATCGTAGTGGAGGAGAACCACAGCTATTCGCAAATCATCGGCAACGCCAACCTGCCGTTTCTAAACAGCCTGGCTTCCAGGTACTCTCTGGCCACGCAGTACTATGCCAATGTGCATCCCTCCATTGGTAACTATTTCATGCTGACCACTGGACAAATTATTACCAACGACGCGGGACACGTGCCGATCATCACGGCAGACAACATAGTGAGGCGCATTCTCACCGCCGGCAACACATGGAAGAGCTACCTGGAGAGTGTGCCTTCCACAGGTTATCTCGGGCCTGATAAGTTCCCTTACACACGCGGCCATAATCCGATCTCGTATTTCAGTGATGTGGCGAACAGCAACGTGCAGCGGCTCAACCTGGTCCCGTTCACGCACTTCCACAGTGACCTGACGAACCATGCTCTGCCCAATTATTCATTTATCGTCCCAAACCAGCAACACAACGGGCACAACTGCCCGCCGGGTACCTCGCCTTGCAGTGATTCTTTGATTCTGCGCACGCTTGACGCATGGCTCAAGAATAATATTGGCCCGTTACTCAGCACACCGGAGTTTCAGCAAGATGGAATTCTCATCATCGTATTTGATGAAGGCAGGGAAAGTGACACCGCACACGGTGGAGGCCACACTGCCACGGTGATTGTGGGCCCAAAGGTGAAAAAGGCTTTCAGATCGAGCCAGTTTGATCAGCACCAGAACGTGCTCCGTACTGCGCTGGATGCTCTGGGAATCCACCACTATCCAGGACAATCTGCTACCGCGGTTGATATGAACGTATTTTGATTGTGCGCTTATTGTCCATGATGGGGCGCAGCGGCTTCGCTCAGGGCCCGATCCAGCATCAGGCGGAGTTGCTCATCTGTGAGACCGCCCTCAACTTCCTGTCCGTTGATGAACATGGTGGGCGTTGCGCTTACGCCGAGAGATTTGCCCTCAGCCATCGAGCCCTCCACCTTGCCCGGATTCTGCAGCGCCAGACACGCCTGCAACGCGTCCGGTTTGACGCCATCTTGCTGGCCGATTTCACGCGCCAGTGTATCAATGGCAGTCAAGTCATTGCCGGCAGCTTTCATTTTGGCGCTCACCTCTGCCTGGTGGGTGTGCACGTAGTCAGAAAAGTTCCAGTAGGCACGGAGGTCTGCATCTGCAAGACAATGAGCATCAATGGCTGCGCGCATGGCCCAGGGATGAGCGTCAGTAATGGGAAAATCTTTCATCACGATTTTTACCCGGTCGCGATAGTGGACCATGACTTCATTCATGAGCGTTACATAAGCTTTGGCGCAGAACGGGCATTCGAAATCGTCATACACCACCACTGACACCTTTGCGTCCTGGGCTCCGCGCCACGGCCGCCCGGTAACATCAATACGGCGCATATTGCGGGCATAGGGGTCCTCATTCAAATCAATCTCAGTCATGTAAAGAAGCTTGCTGCCATCTTTTGCCAGCAGGAAATTCAGTGACTTCTTTGTTCCATTGCCCTCAATGGTGACCGGCAGGTTTTCATAGCCATTGAAGTTGCTGGCCGAGCGCGTCCCGAGTGAAATGCGGGCATCGGGCGGGACTTCAGTATAGGCGCGAACCTGGCGCTCAATGCGACGCTGCAATTCCGGTGTAAGTGGCGCAAACTGCTGCGCCAGCAGCATTGTTCCAAACAGGAGGAAAGAAAGACATCTCACCATAAGATGTGACCCAGTGAATCTAACCTGCCCAGCATACATCAAGAATAACTTAGCTGGCTGGAACGAAAAAGCCCCGGTTTGCCCAGGGCTTTTGCATTGAATCTATGGGGGCCTAATTGCCGCGGCGATCGCGATGAATGTCCTTGCGGTCGTGGCGGATATCTTTGCGATCACTGCGCGCATCCTTGCGGTCCCGATGCAGGTCCCGGGCATCGTGGTGAATGTCACGATTGTCAGCCCTCACATCGCGGCGGTCTTTTACGGCGTCCCGCTTGTCGCGATTGATATCGCGCTGCTCTTTGCGTGCATCTGCCTTATCGCCGTTTTTGAGGTCCTGATTGCGCTCGCGGCGGTCACGCGCAATATCACGCTGATCTTTGTTCAGGTCACGGCGATCCTGGTTGCGGTCGGCGCGATCCTTGTTTATATCATGCTGATCGCTGCGGATATCGCCTTTGTCCTGCCGCAGGTCACGGCGGTCCTGGTGCAAATCTTTGCGATCACCTTTCACATCTGCACTGCTGCCGGTTTCTTGCGCATAGGCTGCTGAAGCCAGGCCGAGCAGCACGCTTGCCAGAAGATATGCCAAATGTCGTCGCATAGCGAATAGCTCCTTGTTGTTTCTCCAGGGTTGAAGCTGGTATGGCGGTACTAACCCGAGTTCCTGAAGAAGTTGCGGCGGGGATTACGAGGCATGGCTATACGGGTGTGATGAAAGTGAATGCACTTTCGCCACGGAAAAGCATGTGAACTCAGAAAATTCAGGCCGGTGTCTATGAATACACCGGCTTGGATTTTGTCGCAAATACTGACAACTATTTACTGGCTATCTTTATTTACTCGCTATTTTGGCATCGGTCGCGCACGAAGAAAGCTCGTGAGGATACAGCAGGAACATGTTTGGCGCCGCTTTGCGAACGTCAGGCGTAGGCTCAAAACTCCATTCACCGGCGTGATCACCTTCAAATTCCACCTTGTAGTAACCGGCGACCATGTTATAGATCGCAAGCGTCTGCTGCTTGGCGCGGGTCACGAACTTGGGGTCCTTCATGCTATAGGTGGCGCGTGAGTCGTAGTTCATCACCGCCATTACCATCCCTCCGCTGTTCCTGGTCAAGGGATAGAAGTCCGCGTCGCCGGTGTCATAAACAAAATCGCCAATCCCCGGCGTTGCAGTGGCAAGCCCCCACGCTGTTGTACTTTGTCCTGATACCGCAGAGTTCTTCACCTGCACCAGTCCCAGCGCCAGGCCAAACATCCGGATATGGTGCTGCTCCAGAGCTTTGGCAACCATCTTTGCGTTTGCCGTGTGGCTCCCAGCAAGATCGGCAGCCATCACAATGATGGAATCTCCAGGTTTAGAGTCGCCGAAAAGTTCGATGGCCTTCATCACCCCATCAAGAACGCTTTGTTCCTTGCCGTGCCTGGATTCGCCTTCTGCGGGCAGCGCTTGAATGAATGCTGAATGCTCCTCGCCGAACTTCACCACGTGTTCCGGGCCGCGCGCCGTAACCATGGCAAAGCTGTCCTGCGAGCGTGCGGAGCCGAGCAGGGTCTCAATCATGCTGCGTTCGGCCTGACGCGTATCCCCATTGAGTTTTTTGCTGGTGTCTACCACCAGAACGATGCGGCGGGGACCATCATCAAAGCTCATGTTTTTTACCGCAAGTGAGGCTTTGCCCGCGCGCCCGAGGAAGTCCGCAGAGGAAAGTCCGTGGAATGGTTCGCCGCTGCCGTTCACAATTCCCACTGGCACTTGAGTGGAATTGCACTTATCAGTTTGTGCAAACGCTGTTAAAGAGAGCATTGCAAGTATCACTGCGGAATACAAAGAACGTGGGAACATAGATAGAGCCTCCGGTTTTTAAGGAGAAGGGGGAAGCAGCCTGATTATACAAGACAGAGCTGCGGCTGCTTTTGACAAAATTCATCAAGCCGTTGGACGCCACAGCATCAGGAACGTAATCGCACGTCTCTCATGCAGCAAAGATTGGAATTCAAGAGAAGCCGTGTCCTGTTCGTTAAGCGTTTGCGCCAAAACTGAACTGCGGTCTCAACTTTCTAATGTTGTTTCCGGTTTTCGTGCTTCGTGCGCGCCCGAGAAAAAATTAAGCCTTCTAATGTTCGCCGCGGAAGGCCCTGTACCCTGGTACAAGGCCATCAGATCACCTCACCGGTGTGATCAATTTTTTCCCGTTTTGGGAGCTGTTTTTCCGGCACATGAAAATAAAAATAATCGGTTTAAATTCAGCAGCTTACAATCCAGTTCTGCTGGAGAGAGTTGCCGCTGGGTTACTATGTTTGGGTACTAAAGTAATCACAATTCCAAAGCATTACTGACGCGTTTCGAGACTACCGACATCCACCCCCCTTTGCCCGGTAACTCAGACGCGCCAGAGGCTTCCCAACACGGCGCACGGCAGCCCAAATGTACGAAGGAAAGGCGAAAAAGTGAAGTCGAGGGCGGGGTTCAGTTTGACCGAACTTGTGGTGGTGCTAGCGATCATGCTGGTCGTGAGCGGCCTTTCTTTTCCCAGCCTCACTCGTGCGATTGATGAAGCAAAGCTGAATTCAGCGGCAGAACAACTGGCCAGCTTTTATGCCCAGGGAAGAATTCGCGCCACTCAGGACAACAACTATTACATCCTGCCGCTCTTTGGCGCGGTAAACCAGCCCTCGAGTATTTGTCTCGACCTGGACGGAGATGGAATCTGCTCTGGCACGGAGCCGCAGGCGCAATTGCCTGGAGCGGTAACTTTGAGCAATCGCGGTATCCCGGTGGAAATGGATGCTGCGACTTTGGGCTTCGGAGCATTCATCAAAACAGAAACCTCGGCCGGCTATAGCACGCAAGGAGTTCTGGAACCAGGCCTGGCGTGGAATTCAGTGGGATTGCCTTGCCAGAGGGCCTCGTCCACCTCGCCGTGCTCTGGACCGGTGTCGTGGATCCAATATCTGCAATTAAGAGCAACGGGAGGCGGCATTTTGTACGCGGCTGTCACGGTGAACTCATCCGGCAGCGTAAAAATCTGGCATTACCGCGTAGGCGGCGGCAGAAATTGGTTTTAGGAATGAAGAAGCAGGTTCCAACTCGGCGCACCACCTTCAGGCAAAACGGCTTCAGCCTGCTGGAACTGATGATTGCAGTGTGCGTTCTGGCAATTGGAATCCTGGGCGGCATGGGCGTGATTTGCGCGGCAACGGCCAGCAATGGCGGTTCAAAGATCAACACTGCGGCTGCAACGCTGGCTGAGAGCACTATGGAAAGGATCATGGCAGTCCCGCCAACGGCTACGGGGGCTGCTGCCATGAGCACCGTGACTGATTGCAACGGCAATGCTTTTGCCATGAACACCGCTCCCGGCGGCT
>DATFDA010000047.1:0-3691 GCA_035252525.1 Candidatus Angelobacter sp.
GAGCGAGTTACGCAAGGTCGCTCCTGATATGCCGCTATTGAGACAGGCCCAGGCCCTTAGCACGGCAGCAGATGTCTACCTGAAACTAGGCGATCCAGACAGCGCGGAGAAGGTGGTGAGCGAGGGTTTCAAAGTAGCGGAGAAGCTGCTTGAGAGAGACCTAAACCCTGAAGATCCCAATCAGGGACTCAAGGCGTGGTGGCCATCAGCCGACGCCTACC
The DNA here is from genome assembly GCA_035252525.1 of Candidatus Angelobacter sp. GTDB lineage: Bacteria > Acidobacteriota > Terriglobia > Terriglobales > Acidobacteriaceae > Angelobacter. Next base: position 222 of record DATFDA010000047.1, read on the forward strand.
GCCGTTTTGTGGAGGTTCCAGACAAAGATCTCGCAGCGCAACACGCTTAAACTGCTGAAAGAAATCAAAGATCCCGAGATTCGCACGCTGGAGTCCATTATGTATGCCCGCAGTTTACTGGGATTGCCCACGAGGCGTGTTACAGTCGTCGAGAAGCGCAAGAACATGAATCGGACGATGACCACAATGGACTGATGCGGCGCGTGCAACTTTTTCAGGGCAACAACTTCATTCCCGGCTAAATCCACGCCACAACTCAACTTGTTCGCAAGGCACACTTCCGGTATTTGAATTGCTCTTCAGTGGATGGTACCATCGCAGTTTCTGGAGGTTGTGCAATGTCTGATCGTGACGGCGGCAACGGTTTCATGTGGTTTCTGGCAGGCCTCGGCTTCGGTGCGCTTCTCGGTGTACTGTATGCTCCCCGTTCCGGGCGTGAGACCCGCGAATCTCTGATGAGCAGCGCCCAGGAGGGCAAGGATTATCTAAGGACGCGCGGCCGGGAAGCCCGTGACACCATGAATCAATGGGTGGATCGCGGCAAAGATGCTGTAACTCGGAGCAAGGAGCAGTTTGGATCAGCCGTGGACGCCACACGCCAGGCTTATCGTGAAGCCACAGAAGGCAAGAAAGGCTCCTGAGAACACAGGTTTAAAGTGAACACTACTGTCGCTATCTTCGTGATCATCGCGGCGGTTGCCATCGTGGTCCAGATGGGAATCCTGATTGCCCTTTATGTCGGAATGCGGCAAGCCGCTTCCCGCATGGAGGGCATCGCAGGCCGTCTGGAGCAGCAAACCAGCCCGCTGCTTTCCACCGCCAGCGCCATCCTGGAAGACGCGCAGCCGAAAATCGCCGAAATCACCAGCAATCTGGCTGAGTCCAGCGCCACCGTACGCGCCCACGTATCACAGATGGCTGATGCCACCGGGGAAATTGTGGAGCGCGCCCGCCTTCACGCCCTCCGCGTGGATGAATTTGTGGGTAACACCATGGGCAAAATTGAAACCGCCAGTGAAATCCTGGAAACAAGGGTCCTGAGTCCCGTTCGCCGGGTTCAGGGAATCATTGCTGCTGTAAACGCTGGCCTTGGAGTTTTCCGCTCCACCGGCCCCAAACGCAAAGCCGCCCGTGCCGGTGCTGAGCACGACGAGGAAATGTTCATTTAGATTTGGTAATTGGGTAATTTGGTAAATTGGTAATTGGAAAATCAGCGGTTGCTCTTTGCAGTTTTTTGCGACGCGGAGAAAATCGCTGCAAGTTCTTTGGCCTCCTTTGAGATCTCTTGAAGGCGATTGCCATTCATGATCTTAGACTCGCTGATCATCTCCAACCAGAGCACACTCTCATCTGCTTCCTCAGCAACAATTCCGATTCTGGAAATGAATTCTGCTCTGGATCTCGCTCGGCAAGCGGCGCGATAATTTGCCGCAACTGATGTCCCGCAACGCAATAGCTGCTTTCCAAGAACTTGCGCTTCAGTCGTTTTTGGAAGTGCCTGAAAGAGCCGAATCACTCTTAAGGCGAATTGTTTGGTTCTGTCGCGTAGCTGTTCAGGCTGGCTCATTTACTCAATTACCAAATTACCCAATTACCAAATCCCCGATGCGCTACTCATCTCCCAAACTTTACACTGACGTGTCCACCAGGCGGGATCCTCGATCCAGCGACCGGTGATTGTTCAATTGCTACGCCGCTTCCGCTGACCTCCAACTCAATTCCTGCACTCTCAGCCTGTTCCAGCGCCGTCCGCAACGGCTTGCCATGAAAGTCAGGGACTTCAACCCCTCCGACGACATCCAGCACGACTGTGCCCTTTGCAGAGACTGGAACCGAAGCTGGAACCAGGGATGCAGCGGTTGTTCCGGGAGAAACCACATCCTTCGCCGCAACCGGAGCCGTCGCTGGGTTTCCCGCGCTGACGGGCTCTGGCTGCGAGCTTACAACGTCAGAGGGAGCAGAGGTTTCCACCTCTTCTCCAATGTGGTCCGGAGCGGCCTCATTCACATCTTCCTTGCTGGTCTTAGCCAGAAGTTGTAAGCGATGCGAATCCTGAAACTCCACATCGTGCGGCACGTTGAGGTAGGCCAGCACCTGCTGTGCTACCCGAGCAAAGACTGGCGCAGCCACATCTCCCCCTTCATCCCGCGGGAAGGTATCCGGGGTATCAAACACAACGAGAATGCTGATGGCAGGATTGTTCACCGGCGCAAAACCGCCAAAAGATGCAATATGCTTTCTGTGCGAATACTTTCCTGTGGCGGGGTCGATTTTTTGTGCCGTGCCGGTCTTTCCCGCGGAACTGTAGCCGTCCAGAATCGCCTTCCTGCCGGTCCCGCCCAAGACCACGCCTTCCATCATGCTCCTCATCCGCGCGGCGGTGAGCGGTGAGATCACACGCCTGCCCAGAGCAGGGTGGAAGGCAATCAACTGCGGCGTGCTGCGTGGCGGCGTGGTCCCAGCGACAATCCGCGCCGGAACGTAGACGCCATCATTGGCAATGGTTGACACCATGGAGATCAACTGAATCGGCGAGACGCCAATCTCCTGTCCCATGGAAATCGCCCCGATACTTACTTTTGACCAGCGGCTCACCGGCTTGGTCAAACCACGCGTCTCTCCCGGCAATTCAATCCCGGTCTGAGATCCGAAGCCGAAAGCCCGGATATACCGGTCAAACCGTTCTTCGCCCAGCCGCAGCGCAACCTTAATGGCGCCAACATCGCTCGAGTGTTGCAGGATCTGCGCAACGGTAATATCACCGAAGGCTTTATGGTCGTGGATTCGCAGTCCGTTCACCACGATCGATCCCCCCTGGCAGTCAATTACGGAATCCGGGCGTACCAGGTTTTCATCCATAGCCGCTGCCAGGGTGACAAGCTTGAACGTGGAGCCTGGCTCGTAGACATCGCTGACTGCGCGGTCGTTGAGTGATCGAGGATCCGCGCTCTTCAGGGAATTTGGATCGAAACTCGGACTGTTGGCCAGGGCAAGAATCTCGCCGGTATGCGGGTTTTCTACGATGACAGTTCCCGCCCGCGCGTGAATCTCCTCCATGGCCTTTTGCAGTTCGCGCTCGGCCATGTACTGGATTTTTTCATCCAGTGTGAGCACCACGTTTTCACCAGGGTCCGGGTTCTTCTCCACCCGGCCCAGCCAGCGATGCCGGTTGTCCATGGTGATGAGCATCTTTCCCGGTTTTCCGGTGAGTTGAGGCTCAAACTCACGCTCCAGCCCGCCCAGACCTTCATCATCCATGCCAACGTACCCAAGCACCTGGGCGGCAAGCTCATGCTTGGGATAAAAGCGCTTGGATTCTTTCTGGAAATAAATCCCTTTCAGATTGAGAGAGCGAATGCGGCTGCTGAGATTGTTGTCCACCTTGCGCGCCACCCAGACAAAGGCATGCGAGGCGCGCATGCGGCTCTCGATTTCCGCCGGATCCGACTTCAGAATACGGCCCAGCAACC
>DATFDA010000048.1:0-3523 GCA_035252525.1 Candidatus Angelobacter sp.
GGACGAAGGGAAGAATCACACTGTTATTTTACCAAGCCTTTCATCCTGGAAAGTACCAGGTGTTTTGAGAGCGCCGCCTGGCTTCACACGCTCACCTTGTTTTCTCCCAGCACCACTTTCACGTCCATCTTTTTCTTGCCACGGAAAATAGTTACCGTCACTGTGTCGCCAGCACGATGCTTCTGCATAATATGCGAGAGTTCCTGCTGGTCCGTGACGGCGTCGCCATCAATGGCCACAATCAAATCGCCACCAATCGCAATGGGTGTGTTCCCCAGAAAAGCGCGTTCCGTCCCGCCGCGCAAGCCGGCTCGCTCCGCAGCGCTGCCCTGCACGACCTGGATGATGAGCAAGCCGGAATCAGCAGCGAGGCCCATCTGATCGGCAAGATCCGGCCCGATTGGCAGCGTCCGCACTCCCAGATTGGGATACCGCGCGTGGCCCAGGTGGACCAGGTCGTCCAGGACAGCCTTGGCCGTATTGATGGGAATGGCAAAGCCGATGCCGGCGCTCTGCTCCGCGCCACCCGTAAGGATCATGGAATTAATTCCGATAACCTGGCCGTGCGAGTTGAGCAGCGGCCCGCCTGAATTCCCGGGATTGATGGCCGCATCAGTCTGGATGGCCTCATCAATAAAACCATGTTCACCGCGGACGGAACGAATTGAGCTGATGATGCCACGCGTCATGGTGCCGCTCAGGCCGAAGGGGTTTCCAATGGCGAAAACCTTCTGTCCCACTACCAGGCTCTTTGAATCCCCAATTTCCGCCGCCGTCACTTTGCTGTTGGGGATTTGGATCACGGCCAGATCGTGCGGCGGATCCACTCCAATTACCTGGGCTTTGTACTTGGATTTGTCGCTAGTGGTCACCTCTACCTGGCGCGCGCCTTCTATCACGTGGTAATTCGTCAGTATGTGCCCCTCGCCATCGATCACAAACCCGGAGCCCATGCCTTTCTGCGGCACCGCGCCATAAAAGAAATCAAACGCCACGGTGGTGGAAGTTATATTCACCACGCTGGGCAAAGCTTTCTTGTAGACGTTGATATTGAGTTGCTCTTCTGAATCAAACGGTGGCGGCGCAGCCTCGGTCAACTCCACGTGGGCAGGACGGCTCACCCATGAAGGCATAAGCGGCCCGCGTACATAGGTTGTGAGTAGATAAAAACCAGCCGCCAGAACAATGGCAAGGAAGATTGGACGCAACGACTTCATTTCTCACCTTTGGAAGGACTGGCGCTTTGCCAGTACCCTGAGCTCAGCATAAATCTTTTCCGCCTGGTGGCGTGTCAGCTCGATGGGGCCGGAATTATCGATGACAAAATTGGCGCGCCGCACTTTTTCATCATCGCTCATCTGCGCTTTGCTGCGGCGCTCCACCTCTGTTCGCGCGGCTGATTCAGGCATGGATGCCCTGAGCCCGTAGCGCGATACTTTCTGCTCCGGCCGGCACGTAACTACAATGATGCTGTCAAAATGTTCCCGTGCTCCCGCTTCCAGAATAAGGGCTGCTTCCACCATGGCCACGGCGTAAGGATCTCTTTCGCCAATTTGATACATCCATTGCTTTTGCTTCTTAATGACGGCCGGGTGCACGATTTTGTTCAATTCCTCTACGCGCCCCTCGTCAAAAGCTGCGGTGGCCAGCCGTGGGCGGTCAATCTCACCGTCAGGACGAACAATATCGGGACCGAACTTCTGCACCAATTCCTTGTAAACCGGCTCACCTGGGCGGTACAACTCATGGGCAATGGTGTCAGCCTCAATCAGGTGAGCTCCAAGATCGGAAAACATTTTGCCGACCGTAGTCTTGCCGCAGGAGATTCCACCAGTCAGCCCCACTCGAAGCATCAGCGTTTACCTCCGCCCTCGCCGCATGCGGCAAGCTTTTACCGTGTTCTCCAGCAACATGGCAATGGTCAAAGGGCCAACTCCGCCGGGAACAGGCGTGATCGCTCCAGCCACCTCCGCGGCGCGAGGATGAACGTCTCCCGCCACTACTGATCCTTTTTCAGCAAAGGTCTTTTCCCGCGCAGCATCACCGGCAAAAAGCTCTTCAAACTTAGCTCGATCAGTAACGCGATTAATCCCCACGTCAATCACTGTCGCACCCGGCTTGACCCAGCTTTCACGCACCAGACCAGCTTGTCCCACTGCGACAACCAAAATGTCTGCCTGCCGAGTGATGTCTGGCAAATCGCGAGTTTTCGAGTGGCAAATTGTCACCGTTGCGTCATGATTCAAAAGCATCAGAGCCATGGGACGACCCACCACCTGGCTTCGTCCTACCACCACGGCACGCCGCCCTGCAATTGCTATGTGATTCCTAAGCAGGATCTCCATTACCCCAGCCGGAGTGCAGGGCGCCAGCGTGGGCCGCTGCGTTGCCAATTTGCCTACATTAACTGGATGGAAACCATCCACGTCCTTCTCCGGATCAACCGCCAGCAATACCTGTTGCGAATCCACCTGTGGCGGTAACGGAAGCTGCACCAGAATGCCGTCGATATCGTCGCGCCGGTTCAGCCGCGCAACCTCGGCCAGCAGCTCTTGCGTGGTGACAGAAGCTGAAGCAGTAATCTTTTCGCTATGAATACCAACTTCCTGGCAGGCTTTGATCTTGCTGCGTACGTAGATCGCTGAAGCGTGGTCCTCTCCCGCCAGAATCACGGCCAGGCCAGGGAGATGGCCCGCAGCAGCCAGCGCGGGCACCTGCTCAGCCACTTCACTCCTGATCTGTGCGGCAATCTTGTTACCGTCAAGGATGTTTGCCATCGTCGCAGTCATGCGGAAGAAAGTATCTTAATTACATCGTGGCGAAAGGTACACATTGCGGAAGGGCCACGCTGTAGGCTGCTTCAGAGCATATCAATTGCGACAAATGGACTAGGCCAAGCGAGAAATGACGGATTGCATTTGTCAATTTTGGCAATTCCGGCGGTTTTGAAAATTCTGCTTCTAGCCGGGGGGCTGACGGGTCTGATCGCTCTGCCCAGTTGTGAAGAATGCTTCCACCTCTGCCAGGTCTTTGGTTCGACTGTAAGGTGGCAGACTATCAAGAAAAATCCTGCCGTAGCGCTGCTTCAAAAGACGATTGTCGAGAAGCGCCAGCACGCCGCGGTCCTTTACTGAGCGGATCAGCCGACCGAATCCCTGCTTGAGCGAGATCACTGCGGACGGCACCTGATACTCAAAAAATGCATTTCCTCCGGCAGAGTCAATCGCCCGTATCCGCGCCGCAACCACCGGATCATTTGGTACCGCAAAAGGCAGCCGGTCAATGATCACGCAGCTCAATTGCTCGCCCTGAACGTCCACACCCTGCCAAAATGAGGCAGTGGCAAACAACACCGCGTTAGGCGTGAGGCGGAACTCTTCCAGTAAAGCGCTCTTGGGCGCCGAGCCCTGCAAGAGCATGGGATAAGGCAGCTCACCCAGCAGACGGTCATGGATGTCATTCATCTGCGCGTAGCTGGTGAACAGGCAAAAAGCCCGGCCTTCTGTGATCTCCAGCAGCCGGC
>DATFDA010000049.1:0-3644 GCA_035252525.1 Candidatus Angelobacter sp.
ATTTTTGCGAGCATTTTCGGCATCACGCACGCGCGCTTTGGACGCGTCTTTGGGAAGAAAGATGTAACTCATTCGCTGCGCTCCTTATGATTTTGGGGATACGATCTGTTGCGCGGATGGGCTTCGCTTGGCGAGCGAAAACACGTCCGTTCCGCAGATGGCTGCTTTTGCGGGATGAAAGCCGGAAGTCGCGTAAGAAGATGCTTGCCACCCCGGAGATGGCATTTCTTACGGAGATAAGCCGCGCTGAGAGTACAGCGTTCATAAGACTGGAAGCAAGAAAGATTAAAGTGAACTTTTGTAAAGGGCAGGGGATTTGAAGGTACGAAGGTAACCTAAATCTATAATTCTCAAACGTTTGAATGTTGAGCCTAGATTTTTATCCGAATTGATTAAGAGAAATGTTAGCGTCTCAGATGGGATTCTAAAAATTAGAAATCCTAAGAATTGGCTGTTTGAGGACGCGAGAGCAGTAAAGGTCGTTGCCGTGTCAATGAAGTAGCCAGAAACTTTTCAGCCGTTCTGATCCCACCTCTCGACGGTTGAAGTGTTGTGGGTGCAACAGCTCCCATGCCTTGAAGCAGGCGCCCAGAAGCAGGCCTGATAGCACCCCAAGCGATGGAAACGGCGTACATGCTTCAGGTACGATTGTGGGCGGCCCTTCTTGAGAACGCCGGCGTGAGCCATGGAACATACGCCGTGTGGAGAGGCCCCGGATGAATTGCGCACTGGAAATACTTCCTGTTCGTACGTGAGAAAGGAGACTTCTGCACTATGCGCCGTTTCATCAACTGCAAAAAGAACACCTTCATCTTCGTTTTGCTGAGCCTGGTCCCATTCATCATCCTGACAGCCCGCGGCTATTCGCAGTCTGCGTGTGTCAACCAATCACCGCGAAACGTTCTGTACCAACCGACTCTGGGTACGGCGCCAGCCCCGGGATTGGATTACAACTACAAAAGCACAAAGCAGGTGGTCACGTTCGGAGCTGATCCAAAGACGGTCAACTTCCAGGGCCGAGTCCTCCATTTGTGTGATCAGCATTACCACGTGCCGGTGGAAGACATTCAGGGCTGTCCCAATGAGACGCAAGGCGTGCCTCCGCCGCACGGGACGCCGGCGCCGGTGGGGCAGTGGATTGAGGTCCACAGCGTTTACGCGGCGGAGGTCGACCGCTCAGGCGAGTGCGCCGAAGGATTGGACCACAACCTGACCTGCTGCAAGAAACCGCCGTTTGTGGTTCGAGGCTATAGCGCAAGAGTGGCGCCGCCGTCAGGTTCTTCTGTGCCTCCCATCCCGCAGCCGGATAACGGTCTTCTGGTGGAGTGGTCAGGATCAAATACCAGTAAGGATGACGAGACAGGATGCAACCCGCTGCCGGCGCAATGGAGCTTTCGACTGGGATGCCAATTTGAGGTCCGGCAGAACCAGCTCAATCCGCACGTTTATGAAGCGCACGGATCAAGGCCGGTACAGCCTCCCAACCGCGTGAGCCCGGACATGACTCTGGTGGGAAACACCGTTGAGTTGGACAACAAAGCGTGCCGCCAGGTGCGCACGGAGCCCATTGCAAGCGACGCAATCGCCAAACAATGGGGCTGCCCGGTTGCGTGCAAGCCTCCGCTTTCCACTTTTAACGGACAGTGGAGAAACATTCCGGACAACGCGAACCCACAATATGCGCTTTGCACCTGCTGCGCGCCCGACAGGCCACAGTAGCATCTGTACTTGGCTTGCGAAGCGCAGGGTTGTGTTTGGGGAAAGCAAACTTGGCAGGTTCGCACGCCTGAAACAGCGGCTGTAGCTCTCTCATTGAGAAAAGGCCACAGCCACCAGATCATTATTTTTTCCCATGACCCGCATCACCAGGTCACCACGCTCGACCTGGTTCAAGCTCTTCGGTTGAAGCCTTGTGCTTGCTCGCCAAAAGATCGTATTCAGTTGTAAAAGAGCAAATCCGCAAACTCGCGGAGCCTCCTGGGAGGCATCCTCTCAACCTGAGAGTCGGTTTCTGAATCACCTGTCGCGCCTTAAGCCAAACGCCTTCCGCTCCCCTCTTCAGGAATCGCAGCTTGCGCCACAAAACCTTCTTCAACGGATAACGCGGACTGTGCGCGATCACTCCCTATCACCCGATGCCCCCCATCCCCTTCGTCCCCGAAAACACAGGACTTATCGGATTCATCCCCGGCGATGTTTTCTGCGCTTCGCCCGCTGCCATCATCTCCACCCGGCGCGGAGACACTCCCGTCCGGCAGCGCCTCAACCTCTCCATCTTCCGCGGCAAGCTCTTCTCCCTCTTCCTCGCCGCAGCCATTGTCTTCTTCCGCCACGTCCTCCAGCTCATCATCGCTGATCGCATCGCCTTCAATGAGCGCGGCCTCTTCCACTTCCTGCTCCTCTTCTTCCTCCGCCGCTTCCACCACCACATCCTCTGGGTTAGTCTCCTTGAATGTCACGCGCGGCAGCACCGATGCGGCGGTCTGCGTGCTGTAGAACAACAACCCCGCCTCTTTGGCCGTTATCGTTCCCTCCAGCAGCGCTTTCTGCAATATGGCAATGTTCAGCACCACGCAGTTTGCGTCCTCCATCACCAGCAGATTCAACTTCTTTGGCTTAACCTGCTTCATGCGCCCGTGCGCGTAGCCCCAGCGGCCCTTCCTCATCTTGGGGCAACCGCACCTTGTCCCGTCGGCGTAGACATGTTCGCAGCGCGGCGCCGCATTGGCCCTGTCCAGCAGCGCCAGTTGCCGCTTGTAAAAGGCAATCTTCTCTTCCTTCGGTTTCCACTCGTCCGGCAGGCCAATCTTTTCTCGGATGTCCCTTTCCATCGCTCGGCGCGCAAGGTGAGGCTTGCTTACCCGCTCGCAGTACTGCTCCCCATCCTCAGACGGCAGCGAGTACGGATCTTCAATCCCCACTGCCGCATCGCGCATTCTTTCTTCCATGCTCTTGGGCGACTTCTGTGGCAGCACGCCTTCGGCGTGCGCCAGGTCCTCCGCCATCTCCCGCCGCGCAATCATCTCCTGATAATGTTTCGTGGCCTCTACAAACCTCGTATAAGCCTGTACTTCTTCTTCACTAAACAGTTCCATCACACACCTCTTCCTTCATCCTTTCTTCAGCTCTGCCTTGCTAGCCGCAGAACCTGAAAGCAAGAACGGAAGAAATGAAGGACGGAAGGAACAAAGGAAAGGAAGGAAAAGGGGATGGAAGGCAGTGCAGGGAACTGCAGGATACTAACGATTTTTGTTCGCCGTCAAGCTTTTTCCGCAATCCCGGCGGCAGAAAATAGTTCACTCGCCGCGTACATGTCTTTTGCGACCCACTGCTGTTAACGCGGACATGTCCACCTGTCAAAAGCAAGCAAATAGTCGTTCATCGTCCTTTGCTGAGGCCTTTTTTGCCCACACAATCCCTACCCTTCGCATTCAATTTTGGCAGTTCTGGCAATCTTGGCAATCTCTTCTGACCCACTGCTGTTAACCGTTACATGCCCGATTAGCAAATGCAAGCGAGAACTTGTCCATCCTACCGCGCTCCTGCATTTCAAGTTGGCAATATTTGCCAATTTGGCCCTTGTGGCAATCTCAGTCCAGCAGAATTCCAAAGCGCCGGAGTTCACCGAGCAATCGCGCTGTATC
>DATFDA010000050.1:0-13134 GCA_035252525.1 Candidatus Angelobacter sp.
CAGCGCCTCCCCTGAGATTTGGCCCTCCCCTACGTGTGGTTCTGTTGTGCTGGCCTCTTCAGTGAAGCCGAGCGGAGGGCGCAGAGAGAAATGTCCCTGCTCGTAAGCCACAGGATAGTGCGCATTCGGGTGAGCGTCATATCCTTCGGGCAACAACACCGTGGCTCCCAGATACATGGGCTGTCCCCAAAAGGCGGTGAGGAGCTTGCTCTGGATCTTCACGTGACGGACGTATTTGGTATCCGCCGGCATTTGGATGGGACCAATTTTGTTGTCCAGCGAGAGCTGGATCTCATATCCGCTCAGCGGATCCAAATGGAATCGGCGAACAGCACTGTAGAGATTTCCCGGAGACTTATTGAACTGCTGCCCCTCCCATTGGTCCATATGCGCCCAGATGGTGTGGCCGTCCTGCCGTTGAAACATTGTGTAGACATTGAACAACGCCTGCACGTAGTAATCGCCTGCCGGAAGCCCACGCACAGACCGCAAGGGAGAACCCAGCGTGAGCGCGTCAAGCATCACCGAGCCTCCGGGGGCCAGGTCCTGCACATCGCGTCCCAGCAACTGCGTGTGTGAATGCCACGAACCCACCTGCAAACGCGGCTCGGGGAAGTCCACGCGAGAAACGATGATGAAAACTCGGCCGGTCAGCGGCTGCCGATAACCTGCTGGTAAAGTGACTTTGAATCGGGTATCAGCAGCTATCGCCCGGACATGGATAAAGGTAACCAGGCACACAAATGAGTACAAGAAGCGCTTGAAATGACCCATTGATTTCTCCGGAAGCTGTTCAGGATAGAAGCCCTTGGAGTTTTTTCCAAGCTGAATCATTCGTTTATGCAGAGTTTGGGAAACATTCCTTGCTCCAACCCGCCAGTTTGACCATACTTAAGGCGTGAAGTACCCGCGCTGGATTCCGGGTTGGAGAGAGAAGCTGCGGTTGGCCACCGTGATTGCGGTTGTTGTGCTCATGCTGGGCCTCGTCTTCTGGTCTGCGCGGCGCTACTCTTTGGAGCCTTCCCGGGCTTCGCATCCATTCCGCATCGCTTACCACAAGCTGCCGCCAGAGCAGGGCGTTGGCGTTGACCTGGTGGGCGCTGCCAATGAGATATTCCAGGAGGCCTGCCGCCGCCGTCATGTTCCTGTGCAACTGGTTGAGATTCAGGAAGAGCCGATGGATGCCTTGCACGAAGGAAAAATTGATCTGGTGCCTGTGGTGTTTGACACTCCCGAGACCAGGCAATTTTTCTATATCTCCGATCCCTGGATCATGGATAGCGGCTGGATGGTTTCACGGGAGTCTTCCGGCATATCAACGCCGTCTCAGGTTCGCGGGAAGCGCGTGTGGTACCAGAACAATATCCGGCACAGTTACATCGCACGAGAAAATTTTCATGGGGCCAATCTTTACCCGCAAGAATCCTTTACCACGGCGGTGGAGGGTGTATGCGAAGGAAAAGCCGAAGCCGCGCTGGTCTCTCCTGTAACCGCCGGCATCAAGGCCTTTTTTGAAAAACTTCCTGGATGCGCCGGCGTCAACCTGAAGTTCAGCCCCTTGCCGCAGGGCCGAATCTGGTTCGGAGTTGGCGCACGGCGTGACGACGCCCCCGCCAGCAGCGCCGCTGACGCAGTCCGGGAAGAGATTGGGCGAATGGTGCAAGACGGCTCCCTCGGGCGCATCTACCTGAAATGGGGGCTTGATCCGAACAATGCCGCCACGGTGATGCAATACATCACCATCCTTCGCCAGCGCAGCTATTACATGACGCTGACAGTGCTGGTGCTTCTGGCTGTTTTGCTGCTTCTCAGTTGGGGCGCATGGCGTCTGCGCAAGGCGCGACGGCTGGCAGACCAGGCCAACGAGGCCAAAACTGAATTCCTGGCCAACATGAGCCATGAAATCCGTACGCCGCTCAACGGCGTAATTGGCATGACCAGGATGGCGCTGGATACACGCCTGGATCAGGACCAGCGCGAGTGGCTGGGTATTGCCTCTGCTTCCGCAGACGTGCTGCTTTCCGTGGTAGATGAGATTCTGGACTTCTCCAAGCTGGAAGCTGGAAAACTGCGAATTGAGGACCTGGAAATCGACGCCTGCGAACTGCTCGAATCTTCCGCCAAGGCCTTTGCCCTGCCCGCCCACGAGAAAAGCCTGGAGCTGATCTGCGATATTGATCCTGCCTGTCCTGCCTTTGTGCTGGGCGATCCGGTGCGTTTACGCCAGGTGTTATTCAATCTGCTGGGGAATGCGATAAAGTTCACCCCGCACGGTGAAATCAAGCTGAATCTGGCGGTCGATTCCGGACGCTCCGGCCAGCGCTTGCATTTCTCTGTTTCAGATACTGGAATCGGCATTCCCCCCGCCAAGCAGATTCTGGTTTTTGAGCCTTTTGCGCAGGCAGATAGTTCAACCACGCGCCGTTTCGGAGGCACCGGTCTGGGACTCTCAATCTCGAGGCAGCTCGTGGAATTGATGAAAGGAAAAATCTGGGTGGACAGCCAGGAATCGCGTGGAACTACGTTTCACTTCACCGTACCGTTGCGACAGAGCAGCCGTACCCACACGCGGGGAGCCCGGATCGACCCGTCATGGCAGGGCAAACGAGTGCTGGTGGTGGATGACAATGCCACCACACGTGAAGTGCTGGGGCGTACTCTGGCAGCGTGGCAGCTTTCAGTGACCAGTGTTGCAGATGCGTCCGCCGCGCTCGAAGAACTTTCCAAATCATCCGCCGGAAAAAGCAGTGGCTACTCACTCATGGTGGTTGATTCGGAGATGCCGGGGATGGATGGCTTTGAGCTGGCGTCGCTGGCCCAGCGCCGTTTTGGATTAGGCCGGTCAATCATCATGATGCTTACGTCAAACAAGTGCAGTTTTACCTCGGTCCGCTGCACCGAACTTGGCATAGCGGCCCACCTGCTGAAGCCGGTGGGCAAAGGTGAGTTGTTGACGGCAGTCGGCCATATATTGGCAGGAGAGGAAGCTTCACTGGCGTCCATCATCCAGGAGCCGCTGAAGGTGCCGCATGTCAGAGTAGGCTCTCCACGCTGGCGCGTGCTTCTGGCGGAAGATAACGTGGTAAACCGAAAAGTGGCCGTGGCCATGTTGCAGCGGGCAGGCCATTCGGTGAAGATTGCGGAAAACGGCAAAGAGGCCGTCCGCCTTGCCCGCGCCGAACTCTTTGATGCCATCTTGATGGATATCCAGATGCCTGAAATGGATGGACTGGAAGCCACGCGAGCCATTCGAGAAGAAGAAGCCTCAAGGGGCACTCATGTGCCGATTGTCGCCATGACCGCTCACGCTCTGAAGGGCGATAACGAGCGCTTCCTCAGCGCCGGCATGGACGGCTATATCGCCAAGCCTTTTCAGCAGCAGGAATTGTTTCAAACTCTTGAAGCGGTGAAAGCGTCATTGGCGGCGGTAACTCCTGGCGGCGTGATACCAGCGGAGAAGTCAGGAGACTGAGATCATCTGCCAGAATCTTTGGTGCAGACTTTACTTCCTCAGCAGAAAAGAAAAGTTTTCAAACTTGTATTCCCACTTGCCGTCGTGAGCTGATGGCTTCACTTTTCCGGCACGCACCTCGTGTATGGCAGCAAGCACTCGCTGCAAATCCCCAGGAGAAGCTACGGGGACATTGTGCGCGGGCAGCAGAAGGTTAAGTCGAGGCGCCATGCCGGCAAGCTTTGTGATGGTGGCCTGGTAAGCATCCAGATTGGTTTCCGGACGATAAAGAAAAATTGGGCCGGGATAGTAGGTATCGCCGGTGAACAGCAGTCCATTCTGCCGATCAAGCAAGGCGATGGAGTCTGGCGTATGTCCGGGAGCAGCGATCACCTGCAGCATGCGTCCGCCCACGTCAATGGTGTCGCCGTCATGCAGCCAGTGGCCTATCTGAAACGGCCGCGTGGAATAGGATTTTGCCTTGAAGTTCGCCGGCAAAGGGCCGCAAAGCTGGCCGGGCGTAATCTCGGCCTGGGCATCGGCACGCGACCCTTTAGCACTGGCGCGTGTGAAGGCTGTATCCATGCCGTAAATCTGCTGCTGGCTGAAACGCCAGTTGTCTCCCACGTGATCATTGTGAGTGTGTGAGTTCAACACGCTGAGAGGCAGTGAAGTAAGCCCTTCAGCCAATTTTCTGATGTTGCTGATTCCCATTCCGGTATCAAACAGCAAGGCGCGCTTCCGCCCGAGGATCAGGTAAGAGATCACCTCTTCTGACTGTTTCGGCTCGTAGATGGCAAACACCCCCGGCCGGATGCGATACACCTCAAACCATGGATCGGGGACAGAGACCCGTTCCAGATTTTTATAGGCAGGTCGCGGCAGATTTCGGCACCATTCCGGTTTGTCTGCTGCCGTGGAAGCCGCAGCCAGGGCTATAACCAGGCCAAGAAGCAAAGATCGAGTCACTGACATGAGTCCCTAATTGTAGCTGGAGCAGGCGGGAACGCACTCAGCATGAGGATTCCGCGTGAGCAAAGAAATAGGCGTCTCTGGCTTGAAAGAGACGCCCCGAAGATTGGCCTGCTCTGATGGTTACTGCGGCGGCCGTCCCGGCGGAGTGCTCCCAGGCTGGGTTGAGCTGGGCGAGCTGCTGCCCGGCTGGGTGCTGCTGGGCGCCTGGTTTGGTGACGACTGCTGCTGGTGCATGCGGTCTGATTCCTGCAGCATGGCGTCGAGCTTTTTCTGTTGTGTATCGTTTAACAGCGAACGCGCTTTGGTGATGGTGGTTTCGCGCAAGCTGTGAATTTTCTGGACTTTGTCTTCGCGGGCGAGTGAGCTGTCATTGATGATGGTCATCGCCTGCGTATGCTGGTCTTCAAGAACGTTCTTTATCTTGGTCTGCTGGTCCGGACTCAGGTTCAGTTCCTGCGTGAGCATTCGCACCTGATCGTCAATCGTGGGGTGTCCGGCCTGTGGTTGTGACTGCTGCTCCGGCTGCGCCGACTGCGGCTGCCCGGGCTGCGCTGCTCCTGGAGCGGATTGGCCCGGCTGGGCCGGAGTCTGCGACTGAGGCATCTGGCCCGACTGTGCCGATCCAGGTGACGGGCTGGTGGGATACTGTCCCGCGAAAGCTCCCGTCGCCAGCAGCGCGATGGATATCAATAGCGTTTTCTTTAAACTCTTCATCGAATTGTGAGCTCCTCGATATGGATCCAATTCGGTGTGTGATGCTCATTTTCGATGCCGGGAGGGTAAGAAAAGCTGAGTCATCTGAGGCAACTCGGGCTGAAGGTTCGTTGCGGGATTCCACATACCTACGCAAAACAGAATCCAGCAGCAACTATCGGTCAAGCCAAAAGGAAGAGCCTACCGTTGATCCGGAAGGCTGTAACCATCGATGATCAGGCTACTTCTTTTTATGTGCTTTGGCTGATGATGGATGTTGTGCTGCGTCCTCCGTGGTGCCCATAACGTCGTCAAATTTCTTCTTCTGCGTCGAGGTCAAAAGGGTCCTGATTTTGGAATACGACGCATGCTGGCCTGCCTGCAGCTTGGCTGACTTCGCATCGGGCGAAAGCTTACTGTCCAGCTCAATTTGCTGCCTTTGCTGAAGATAGCGCTCAAGGATGGGCCTGATCTTGGCCTGCTGCGCTTTCGTCAGGTCGAACTCTTGCGAAAGCATTTGCAGGTGATCATCAACATTCACCTTCCGGTTCATTGGCTTGGGCATGGGCTCAGTTTTAAACTGGCCGCTGGTTGTTGCTGCGGGCGTCTGCGCCCAAACCCCAATTGAAAATACGGACATAGCAAACAGGAAAGCTGTGCAGGTCAACCTCATTTCCAAACGGCTCCTTGTGGATATCTCAAATGAAAAAATAGGCAGGCATTCCCAGTCTGACCGGAAAATGCCCGTTCCTCTTTTCTTGTACGAATGATCCAATGAAAACACAATTGAGATGGAATTGTCGCGGGTAGATTTCGCCGGGAAGCCTGCTTAGTTTGCATCCAGACCAAGGCCGAGCCTGCGCATAAGCTGAAGAGTGGCGTTGAGGCGCTTATAGTCACCGTCTCCCAGAGCAATAAACCGGAATGGATGCGCCATGACCCCGCTTTTTTGTTGACGCAAGAACTCGACCAGGCCGCTTACAGGGCCAAGAGTGGTGTTCAGTTGAACCTCAGCGATGTTTCCGGCAGTGACGCTGGTTGGGAATTCAGCCAAGCCGCCGGTGAGAGAAAGCCTCTGCAATATCCCCGGAACAACCGCCCCATCAATGTTAAAGCGGACCATTTCATCATTGGGGACGCGGACTCTAGGTGACCGTTTTTTGCTCTGCGACTGGGGGAAGTGGGCCATAACGAAGTGATCATGCCACCACTCGGCCCTTGATTGAAGGTTACCGAAGGGTTCGCCCTTGACAGGAATGCTTTTGCAGATGGAGTTGCCGCAGTTTTACACCTGAGTAAAGTAACTGGCCCGCCGTAACGCTGCGTTCGAAAGCAACAGTGCTAGAGTAGCGCTCCCGGTCATTCATTTTTCCCGATTTTCAAAAGGGGCGGCGGTTCGCAAGACCCGCCCCAACCCTTTCCTGGCGAAGAGTTACTGCTCGCCTGCTGATCATCTCCTGCCGCCCGTTACAATAAGCAGGCGTGAATCTCCCCATCAACAAATTGCCCATCGATCAACTGTTTTTGCTGATCGATTTTCTGGGGGTATTCGTTGGAGCTTTGGGCGGAGCCCTGGCGGCAGTCCGGGATACACGTTACAAGTATGATCTGGTGGGCGTCACCGGACTGGCGCTGGCATCAGCCCTGGGCGGCGGCATTACGCGCGACCTGATCCTGCAGGTCGGCCCTCCACTGGCCTTTACAGATGTGCGTTACCTGATTACTGCGCTCGCGGGTGCGCTGGTGGGAATGATCTTTGCTTCCCGCATCGGCAAGAGCACAGAACGCGTCATTATCATTATTGATGCAGCGGCGCTCGGGCTCTTTGCTGTCTCCGGGAGCACACGGGCGATCAATGCCGGGCTGCGCCGCCTGCCTGCGCTGTTGTTGGGAGGAATCACTGCCGTGGGCGGAGGTAGTATTCGCGACGTCCTCAGCGGGCGAACGCCGAAAATTTTCGAACGTGGGGAACTCTATGCCATCGCGGCAATTTTCGGTTCGGCGGCTTTTCTGCTTTGCGACTGGCTGGGATTCAACCGTGAGATCTCTACAATTGTCGGCGCATCCTGCGGATTTGGCTTGAGGCTATTGGCGTTGCGCTTCAACTGGCAGACGCGCGCGGTGCGGAGCGAGCCCTAAGCTCAGATTGATTTCGCCATGCGAATAATAGGCAGCGATAATCCATCTTTGAGTGGCACCTGGATGCTCTCCACTTCCACGTAGTTTCTTGCCCGGTAAAAAGGAACTCCCGTCAATGTTGCGCCCATTTCCAGTTCACCGAAGCCGGACGCTTTGGCGGCTGACTCACAGGCATCAAGGATGATGCTTCCTATGCCCTGACGCGCCCATTCAGGATGAACAAAAAAGGCGCGGATCTTCGCTGCTTCCCGGTGCGGATCAAGTAAAGTGTCTTCCCGGCCGCTCCACACATCGCCACCAAAGAGAGTTCGCCGTTTGCTCCAGCCGCCGCAGCCCACAATGAGCGCGTCTGCTGACGCCCGGCTTTGTTTTGCGCTCAGGGCTTCAACCGCGAAGTAAGTTCCATCTTCAATGAGCTGACTGTCGACGCCGTATACCGTTTCAAGTGCGGCCTCCAATTGGTCGTGAGAGTAGTCCTGGGCCTGCAAGCCGCGAACCGATGCAGCAATCAATTTGCGCAGCACGGGAACATCAGCGGGAGTAGCAATGCGGAGATGAAACTGCTTCGTCATGCTGGGTTCAATTCTGAGCCAAGCCCCCATGCCCAAACGGAGCCACTCCTGGGCTGGCAGTTCGTACAATCTTGCGCTGTTCTATTTACCAGCAGGGTACCAAGTCTTTCGTAACCCTGTCTAAGCTGCTACTCTGAAGCTGCTCTGGAGTTCGCGCCACGTCAATTGGGCGACCCACTGGTTACAAGCAGACCTCCTTTACTCGCGTCCCAGGTCCTGGCCGAACTGGGACCGGTGCTGACAGGCGAGCGCGATCTGGCGCACACTGCCGCGGCGGCACTGGAGATCGTAATGGCGGCGGTACGCGCCGCCTCAGGCGCGATCTTTCGTTTCCAGGAAAAACCGGCCATGCTCAGCTCGATTGCCTCATCGGGCTTTGTGGTTTTTCCCCAGACAGCTGTTTTTCCGCTCCAGCCCAAGCACGTTCATGCTCTGAGCACAGTTCCCTCACCGCAAAGAATCGTACGTGAGCGCAGCGATATCTTCCTGAGCTCGGCGGGAAATATCTCCAGCGTCTGGTTTCGCGCTATTGCATCCCTGAGGGTTCGGGGGAAGCTGATAGGGGCTCTGATGCTGGGCGAGCGCGAAGGCGGCACGGAATACACCCCGGAAACATTGAAGCAGCTTGGCGACCTGGCGCCGTTTATCGCTCTGGCCATTTATAACCACCAGCTCATGATGTCGCTGGAGGAGCGCACGGCGGAAAATCTGAAATTGATTGCTTCCGTGCACTCGTTCTGGGACGATGCCCTGGCTGCCTTCGCTGCCACCATTGATGTGAAATCAAAAGAGATGCAGGGGCATTCGCTGCGCGTCGGTCGATACGCCGCCGGAATTGCCGAGGCGCTGGGCATGAACTCAAGTGAGGCCGGCGAGATGCGCGCCGCGGGCTACCTGCATGATATCGGCAAGGTCACAGTTGATAAATACATCTTTGCCAAGCCGGGAGCGCTGGAGCCAGTGGAATTTCAGGAGATGGCTGATCATACGGTGCTGGGGCATCGGATTGTCTCCACGGTGCAGTTCCCGTGGCCAAACATCCCGGAGGTGGTCCGCTCACATCACGAGCGCGCGGACGGCTCAGGCTATCCGGACAAGCTACATAATGAAGAGGTCTCAGTCCCCGTGCGCATTGTCGCTGTGGCGGACACTTTCGATGCCATGCTGAGCGAACGGCCTTATCGCAAAGGCATGTCACTGGGCGAGGCGGCCGCGCAGTTAAGCTGGCTGGCGCCGGCAAAACTGGATGCTGACGTGGTCCATGCCTTGCTGGTGCAATTGCGCCGCGATGCTGTGGCCATGATGTCGCCGCCGCGGCCCTGGGCGCCGCAGCCAGAACGCGGACGCAAGCCCTTCCTCGATGCTACCCATCCCTGCAATATCTCGCCTACGGACATCGATCATCTTGTTTCTGACCTGAACCACCGCACGCATCGCGGCAAGGCCACCCTCACGTAATCTTTCTGAGGCCACAACTTTTACGTATTGTTGGGTTATTGTTCTCTGAACCTGAGCACATGGAGCGTGTATGCCCGCCACTCGTAGAGCATTGGCACTACTGGGCCCGCTGTTCTTCACATTTGCTGTTCTTCCCGCTGCCAAAGATAGAACCAAGCCTGCCCAAATGCCGGAAGACAAACAGATTATTCATGCCCTGAACCGCTTTACCTTCGGCATTCGATCGGGAGATGTGGAGCGAGTGCGTTCCATGGGACTGGACAAGTGGTTTGACGAGCAGCTTCATCCCGAAAAGATCAATGACAATGCTCTGGAAGCCAGGCTCTCCCCGTTGCGCACCATCAGGATGAGTTCGCGTGAAATGGTGGAAAACTTTCCTCCGGGGCAGGTGCTGAAAGCGATTGAAAATGGCCGCCGCTCCCTGCCGCGTGACCCAGCACAGCGCGCGATTTACGAATCACGCCTCGCCGCCATTGAAGCCCGGCAGGAAAAGGGAAAAGGTGCGGCAAGCGATGGCGAGGAGATGAAGCCCGCAGAAAAAGACAGCCCTCCTGCCAACCTGAAGCTGGATGTGAATGACGGAGAGATGACGGACACGCAGCGCACTCAGCAACAGAAAAAAGATGAAGAAGAGGCAATGTACGCTGATCTCGGCCCATCCAAACCGAAGGCGCAGCCTGGTGCAGAGGCTTCGGTTCAGCTCGCGAGGGGACCAATTGACGATTCGCTTCTGCAGCTCCCGCCGCAAGATCGCTACAACAAAATCCTCAGTATGAATCAGGATGATCTGCTTGATCTGGCGCGGAGCTATCGCGGCCAGCGCTTGTTCAAGCTGACAGATGGCATGAAGCCGGAGCAGCAGGAGACCGTGGAAGCCATTGTCAATCCAAACCTGGTAGTTGTGGGCGAAGTCTCCCAGGCCAAACTGTTGCGCGCCATCTACAGCGAGCGCCAGCTTGACGAGGTGATGACCGACTTCTGGTACAACCACTTCAACGTTTTCGTGGGCAAAGGGCTTGACCGCTATATGGTCGCGAGCTATGAGCGCGATGTCATTCGTCCGCACGCGCTGGGAAAATTCAAAGACCTGCTGGTCGCCACGGCCAAGAGCCCTGCCATGCTCTTCTATCTTGATAACTGGCAAAGCGTAGGGCCGCATTCCGAGCTGGCATTGTATGGTCCGGGCGGCAAGGCGCGCATGCGCGGACGCCGTTATGCCCGCCTTCCCCGGCCACGGCCCCAGGCAAAAAAGCTGCCCACCGGCCTGAACGAAAATTACGCTCGCGAGATCATGGAACTGCACACGCTGGGCGTGGATGGAGGCTATACCCAGAAAGACGTGACGGAATTGGCCAAAGTGCTCACAGGGTGGGGGATTGAAAAACCGCAGCAGGGTGGCGAGTTCCGCTTCCGCGAGATAGCTCACGAGCCTGGGACCAAGTACCTGCTCGGCCACAAGATTGACGAGCACGGCGAGTCTGAAGGGATGGAAGCGCTCGATATCCTGGCGCACCATCCGGCAACGGCAAAGTTCATCTCGCGCAAACTGGCCATGCGCTTTGTCTCTGATAATCCGCCACAGAGCCTGGTGGACCGCATGGCGGACACCTTCCTCAAGAAAGATGGAGACATTCGGGAGGTGCTGCGCACCATGTTCAAGTCTCCGGAGTTCTGGTCTGCCGATGCTTATCGCGCCAAGGTAAAAACGCCGCTTGAGTTTGTCGCCTCAGCAGTGCGCGTCTCGGGAGTCGATGTGCAGAACGCGCTGCCGCTGGTGCAATTCCTGAATCGCATGGGTATGCCGCTCTACGGCATGCAGCCGCCTACCGGCTACTCGTTGAAAGCGGATGCCTGGGTAAATTCATCAGCGCTCCTGAACCGCATGAACTTTGCTCTGGCGCTTTGTTCGGGCAGGCTGCCGGGAATGTCACTGGATCAGCAGGCATTGCTGCACGGCGCTGCGCCGGCGGACGGCAAGGAAGCCCTAAGCTTGCTGGAGAAAGATATTCTTGCCGGCGACGTTTCGGCGCAAACTCATGCTGTCATGCTCAAGCAGTTGAACGATCCACAGGTATCGCAGCGGAAATTTGATGACCCGAACCGACCGCCCAATCTTGGCGCCATTGCTGGATTGATTATTGGATCACCGGAGTTCCAGAGAAGGTGAGTGCGCGATTCGTGCGCGAAAGAGAAGCAGAGGGAAATCCCATGTCGATCACTCGTAGAGTTTTTCTGAAAAATGGCGCGCTGGCTCTTGTTGGAACCAGTGTTGTTCCCAGCTTTCTTGCGCGCGCAGTTTATGCGTCGGAAACGACTGCCGGCGCGAGCAATAAACGTCTTATTGTGCTCTTTCAACGCGGTGCGGCCGATGGGCTGAACATCGTGGTGCCGCATGGCGAGCAGGCGTATTACGCTATGCGCCCCAGCATCGCCATTCCACGTCCGCGCAACGGAGCCCAATCTGCCATCGATCTCGACGGCTTCTTTGGGCTGCATCCCTCCATGTCAGCATTCAAGCCGCTTTGGGACCAGAAGCATCTGGCCATTGTGCATGCAGCCGGTTCACCGGACAACACACGTTCGCACTTTGACGCGCAGGACTACATGGAATCGGGCACGCCGGGAGTGAAATCTACTGAGGATGGATGGCTGAATCGTGCTCTTGCGGGAGTTAGAGACTCGGGCGATTCGCCTTTCCGGGCTGTGGCCATGGGCGGCGCGCTGCCGAGAACGTTGGCCGGGTCAGTACCCGCTGTTGCCATAAGCGACATTCGCAGCTTCGGCGTTGGAGGCCGCGGGCGGGGAGCAGAAGTCGCAAGCAACACCTTTGAAGCCATGTACGAGCAATCGGTTGATACGGTACTCCATGGAACAGGCGGTGAAACGTTTGAGGCAGTGAAGGTGCTGCGCTCCGCCGATCCGGAGAAATACACGCCCGCACCGGGAGCAAACTATCCGCGAGGGCGCTTTGGCGACAGCCTGCGCCAGGTAGCGCAACTGGTGAAAGCCAATCTCGGCGTCCAGGTGGCGTTTGCCGATATCGGCGGCTGGGACCACCACGTGAACGAAGGCAGCGTTCAGGGGCAGATTGCCAATATCACGGGTGAGTTCGCGCAGGCCATTGCAGCGTTCTGGACCGATCTGGGAGACCTTGGGGAAGATACGGTTATTGTGACCATGTCAGAGTTCGGACGCACAGCACGCGAGAATGGCAACCGGGGAACTGATCACGGCCATGCGAACGTGATGTTCGTTCTCGGCGGGCCGGTGAAAGGAGGCAAGGTTTACGGGCGGTGGCCGGGACTTGCTCCGGAACAGCTCTACGAAGGACGCGATCTGGCGCTGACCACTGATTTCCGCCAGGTGCTTGGTGAAGCCGTGAGCCGGCATCTGGGGAATGAGAACCTGGAGAAGGTATTTCCAGGCTTTGAGAATCGTGCATTCTTGAAATTCTTAGGCTGAAACAAAAATCTCACCACTGATAACACTGATGAACACTGATTTTGATCACTCTCATCAGTGCAATCAGCGATATGGTTTTGCCGATTCCATCTAAGCGTTTTTCTTTTCCACCTTTGCCCACGTATCTTTTCAGCGCCATTGTACGGTTGAAAACCAGCTTTCCGGAAGTTGAGTCAGGGTCCACACGGAAGTAGCCGTGCGGTTGCTGCTGATGTTCCCCCATCATGTTACGCACCTGGGCAACGCGCGGCAGTTCATCCTCAGCTCTGATGCCGAGAAGATCGTTTACATGGACCTGCTGCGTCAGGCCGTGCACCGGCACGCGTCTGTCCCTGGGTTCCCCGGCGCAGTGAGCCGAGCTTAAGGGAAGAAGCTCCGAGAATC
>DATFDA010000051.1:0-8054 GCA_035252525.1 Candidatus Angelobacter sp.
CAAATCTATTTCGCTGGAATTCGCCGTGCCGGTCAGGGAAATGTCCGTGGAGAACGGAAAACAGGATGAATTCATGAAGTGCATAATCCCGGAGATCGACGAGCCATTCTGGGTTAGGCCGCCCTGGAGTTCAAATTCAAGCGCTGTCGGGTTGTTTGGCGCTTCAGCTCTGATCTGTTGTAAACCCGATTCCATTGAAATCACCGGACCGTTGCTGCCGCCGCCGCATCCGCCTGACAAGATGCACAAACTCAAAATCGCAGAGAGTGAAACCCGGACTTTCATTATTGAACTCTTTTTTCTTAGAGTTAATGGCTTCCTTAGAGCTATGGCCCCCAGCCTCGGACCAGGCTACCAGCGGCACAAACTATAGCA
The DNA here is from genome assembly GCA_035252525.1 of Candidatus Angelobacter sp. Classification (GTDB taxonomy): domain Bacteria; phylum Acidobacteriota; class Terriglobia; order Terriglobales; family Acidobacteriaceae; genus Angelobacter. Next base: position 376 of record DATFDA010000051.1, read on the forward strand.
CTAAGGGGACTAAGAGCTAAAGTAGCTGGAGATCTTGGCAGTGGTACAGCTTTGAAAAATAACAGATCGTCATCCCGAATCCCCGTCGGCGAGCGCGCGTTGTCGGGCCCCATTCGCGCCCGGTTTTGGCGTGAATGGGCAGAGCGCGCGAGTAGGGGTGAGGGACCTTGTGCCACTAAGAGATTCAAACTGTACCACTACCGAGATCTTCAAGTCTGTTCCCACTCTGCCTGGCTTGCTTTTGCCATGGCAATGGAATTCAATTAAGAAACATCGCGGAGGTTCGCATGAACCGCAGAGACTTCCTTAAAGGCGCTTCCATTCTCGGAGGCACGCTGGCCGCTCCTTCCATCATTCGCTCTCTCACTTTTGATACCGCTCCGGAAGTGGCGCATGTGGCCTTCGTCAAGACCACTGACCGCGCCGCAGGCGTTGCGCGCGCGATTGATCTGCTGAGCATCCAGAGTTTCCATGGCAAGGACCTTTTCATTAAACCCAACTTCAACAGCGCAGACGCTGTTCCCGGTTCCACCAGCGACCAGACTTTAGCTGCGATTTTGAAAAAACTAAAAGCGATGGGCGCTGGTCCTTTGACCATCGGAGACCGCAGCGGTATGGGTGACACTCGCGAGGTGATGGAGCGGAAGCATGCCTTTACTCTGGGCAAGGAAATGGGCGCGAAAGTAGTTGTCTTTGATGACCTCAAGGCTGACGACTGGCAAGTTCTAAAGCACGCCGACAGCCACTGGCGTGAGGGCTTTGCCGTGCCGCGACTGGTTCAGCAGGCAGGCGGCATCGTTCAAACCTGCTGCCTGAAAACGCATCGCTTCGGTGGCCATTTCACCCTGTCGCTCAAAAACTCCGTTGGACTCGCAGCCAAAACTGTCCCGGGAAATTCCTACAATTTCATGCAGGAACTACATTCCTCACCCGATCAACGCCGCATGATCGCCGAAATCAATACAGCTTACAAGCCTGACCTCGTCGTGCTCGATGGGGTGCAGGCATTTACCAACGGCGGTCCTGAACAGGGGAAATTGGTAAATTCCAGCGTAATTCTGGCCGGAACAGATCGCATTGCCATCGATGCTGTTGGCGTAGCCCTGCTTCGCTATTACGGAACCACAAAAGAGGTCAGCCAGGGCGCCATTTTCGATCAGGAGCAGATCGCACGCGCCGTCCAGTTGAATCTGGGAGTGAAAAGTCCAAAGCAGATTGAATTAGTCACCGGCGACAAAGAGAGCGCCGAATACGCCAAACAAATTCGTGCAATCCTGGATGGCGCTCCGGGCAAAGCCGCGGCTTGATCAACTTCAGGTGCAGGTTCACGGCTTGAAAAACTGCGCCACGATGAACCAGGTAAACAGAAAGGCAAGCGTAATCAGGCTGATGGAGACTCCGATCCAGACCAGCAAGATCTGCTTTTCATGCTTTTTATCTGGCGCAGTGATCCCCACTACATAGTGGAAAATCCGCATCATGGTGAGAAGAGTCTTCACGGGATTTTCCGGAACTGGGCGCCGGAAGAGAATGCCACAGGTTGTGTGGTCAAAAGGATTATAAAATTAAAAGGCGGCTGAACGCCGCCTTTGTAATTGCTGAATTTTGATCGAGCTTTACAGGGCCCGAACGTTTTCTGCCTGCCAACCCTTCTTGCCTTTGGTCACAGTGAATTCAACCGCCTGGCCTTCTTCAAGGCTGCGATAGCCATTGCTCTGAATTGCAGAGAAGTGAACGAATACATCTTCACCGCTCTGACGGGTGATAAAGCCAAAGCCCTTAGCGGCGTTGAACCACTTAACTGTTCCTTGTTCCATTTTAATTATTTTCCTGATGTTGATTTTGACGCTGGAAAATCGAATGTTTCAGCAGGTGCAGAAGAGAAGCAGCTTGCAGAACTTGAATTTCTAACGCAAGTACATTCTACCACACCTGCGGGCTTGTCTGGCAGGTTTGTAAGGTTATCTAAGCACTTCGGAATCAGTGAGCTGCCGCCGCAACAGGCAGGTTCAGCGGCTGGTCCAGGGTAAATTCCAGCAGCGTTTCACTGGGCACATGCACCTGGTCTCCCTTGGTCACCACCTGTACGGCAGTTCCGGCGCCAGCGCCAACGCCGGCCCCAATCGCAGCACCCTTCCCGCCGCCGGCAATCGCGCCGATGAGAGCTCCAATCGCAGCGCCTCCGCCAACTTTTTTCGCCGTGCTCGCGCCACGCGACCCGCCAGAGATGTTGTAATCGCCGGTAGACAAAGGAACCATGCGCCCATTGATGACAATACTGGTCAGCGTAAGCCTCATTTGCGCCTTACCCACAAGTTGTCCTGATTCGTTCACCTGCTCAAGTCGACCGTACACCGATGTTCCTTTTGCAGCCAACAGAGTGTCTCCGGCGTAAAGTGGCTCTTCGAGCGAAGCCATGAACCGGTCGCCAACCTGGTTTTTGTCAGAGTCTACGGAATCGATCATGCGCACAAATAGCCGGCTTCCAGATGGCACAGTCACCGACTGGGCAGATGTTGTGACAGTCTTTTCGCGACTTGACGCCGCCAAGTTGGTGTCGTCGCTTTTGCTGCTCACTGGGGCCGCTTGCGGCTGGCGCTGCGCAAACCCCGCTCCGTCCTTGGCAGTGCCGGAATCACGGGAATCAAATTTTAAAGACGCGATGTCTACGATTGCATACTGCTGAACCGAAGAACCGACTCTAAAACTGATTTGCGTCTCCGATCCGCCCGCATACGTACCTTTAATGACGCTGCCGTTTTTGAGTTCAAGGGTGTCAGGCCTGGCGGCAACACTCACAAGAAACAACCCTGCTGCAAACAATCCACGCCACAACTTCATCGCTGCATCACCTCCGCGATAGCGAATACGACCTGCAAGAAGTTTATCGCGAGTTGTTCCTCTATCGCATTGAAGGTGAACCAGTCTGGCCAACTCCGGTCAACAAATATGATTCAATGACGACATCTCTCGCGTACAACTCAGGCGCTCCTTGACGCCAGCCAATTGCAATTTCACTTTGCATCTAATCTGGGCAAAGAGGAACCCAATGTTTTTTCGGACACTCGCCATCTCCTCTGCATTGTTTCTGGCACTTCCTGCCTTTTGCCAGTTCGGCGGAAAACAATACAACGCTCAAACCGCGCAAGCGTGCCCAGGCGGACCCTGCGCGAACGCCAACAACTTTGCTGAAGAAACTTCGCTGCCTTCAGTGCCGGTAAGAGGCAAATGGGAAACAGAAGATTTCAAGGCATCCGATGCTTCTGTATCTTGCGCTGCGGTGAAATACGAGTCCACTGACAATCGTCCGGTCCTGCACCTCCTGTGCCCTGGCCCCGATATTTTCGCGCCGCTACGAGTTCATCTGGCGCTCACCTGGAAGCATGTGAGCGAGATCCCTTCCGCGATGAAAAACATGCTGGTGGTAATGTCGAGGACAGTGAAGTTCAAATCCAAGCCGGGAAGTTCCAAGGCTGAGCTCACGTTGCGCAGTCCTCAGGATGCGCATTCGACTACAGAGTGGATCACGTTTACTGACGTAAATGTCGGGCTGGTAGTTCCGCAAAGATAGGATCGGGACGATTAGTGCCGGCCCAGGCTGCGGAGCATGGCCTCCGCATCATCAGGATGGATGGCGTACAGTAGAGCGTCCTCACGAGTGATGTGGCCCTGCATAACCAGTTCAACCAGCGATTCTTCCAGGCTGAAAGAGCCGGTCTTCTTACTGATCGTAATCTCCTGGTGAAGGTGCTGGAGCGCGTTTCGACGAACGTGCTGCCGCGCCGCATAGTTCATTACCAGCAACTCCGCCGCGGGCAGTCGTCCACCTGATCTGGTCGGCAGCAGCATTTGAGTCACTACTGCCGCTAATGCCATGGAAAGCTCCTGCCGGATTGTGTTCTGGCGTTCCAGCGGGAATGAATCTGAAATACGCGAAATCGTGGAAGCCATGTCGGTTGTGTGCACCGTGGAGAGCACAAGGTGTCCCGTCTCAGCCGCACTCACGGCAATGCGCATCGTCTCAGGATCTCTCATCTCGCCCACTACAATAACGTCTGGTGCCTGCCGCAGAGCCGCGCGTAACGCGGTTGGAAAGTCGGGAGCATCCGAACCGATCTCAATCTGTTCAATTACACTGCGCAGATTTGTGTGTTCGTATTCGATGGGATCTTCAATGATCAGGATGTGGCGTGCATCCCGCCGGTTAATCTCATGTACCAGGGCGGAGAGGGTGGTGGTCTTGCCGGAGCCGGCCTGCCCGCCAACCAGCACCAAGCCTCGTGGAAGCCGGGTTAGCGCTTCCAAACCCGCAGGAAGAGTAAGCTCTTTTAAAGTGGGAATTCTGGTGGGTAGTGCGCGAATTGCCGCCGCTGCCCTGCCCCGCTCGCGATGAAGATTGATGCGAAAACGTCCCAGCCCATTTACACGGTAAGAAGAATCAGCAATCTGCGTTTCTTTGTATTGTTGCGAACCATGGGAAGAAAGCGCCGGAAGCACGGCTGCCTCAATCTCTGAGCTTTGCAGCGGGCGCATATCCAGATTCATGACCTCACCCTTAAGTCTGATGGAGGCAGGACTTCCACTCACAAGCAGCAGGTCGCTGCCGCCGCGCTCAACCAGCGAAGCCAGCCATTGATTCAGCCTCCCGGCCAAAGATGAAGGCGCCTTCGCTTCAGACTCTTCGCTATCGCGGACCAACTCGATTTTTGAAGGTTCGTCCACTGATGATCTGTCTTCCTGGGCTGTTGTGCTTGAGACTATCATGCCACCCGCGTGCTACCAGAACGCTGAAGAAGTTCAGGCTTGCATTTTCGTCGTTCTAACCACAATTGGAGTTTAGTATTCGCGCATTTATTTCTCCGGAGGATTGAAAAATTCCTACCAATATTGCTATTCTTCAACAATCGATGGTAGGCGGAGCGGTTTGATCAAGATTTCCTATACGCGCGGTCTGGTTCTTCTGTTGACGCTGATGCTGGCTTGCACAGCCAATCTGATGTGCATCTCGTTTGATCCTGACCACAATGCGCAAACGCCGCCTCTCCGCGTGGATTTCAGCTTTGTGGTACGCGGGCATGGCAGGATTCAGGTCCAGCGCTCGGCCCCAACTACACCCAACGCCGCCTCTATTGCTTCAGTAGAAGATCTCGTTTGGAATCACCAGCGGAACCCATTGCAGCAAACCTCGGCTGAAATAAATTCTGCTCCCTGTCCTCACGTTACTCTTCCTCTTCTTTGTTAATCGCCTAAACCTTAAGGACATCTAGTCGAACAAGCACAGGTGAATCTCTGGCCATACCTGATTGGTGTGCTATCCCGATACTCGGATAGCGCCGGGCGCAAAACCTTGGCATTGTTCTCTGCTGGATCTTCCTTTCATACGAGTAAGGAGTCTGCTCTTAAGGCATTGATCACCAGATTTCTAGTTTTTCCTCGCGAGACGTTCTTGGCGAGGAGGCCGGGCTTGGGGCGCCCGGCCTTTTTTTCAGCATTCGGCAGCATCAACTTGGGAAGCCGAACTCAAGAAACAGAAGCCGCCGCAAACGCCTTGCCGACCTGCACCGTATGCGTTGCAACTTAGTGCCAAAATGAAACTAAGTAGTGCGATTTTTAAGATCGCTCTCATATTTCTCATCTTCAACAAGATCGGCGGCGTACGATATTTAAGCTGCTTGCACGAACTGCCAGCGTCGAGATATGGAAGCCGCGACCAGAAATGCGGAGTGTCCCCAATCTTTGCCTCTGTTTCGTGCCGAGGCTCTGGCCGCTCGTCAAAAAATACAAGGTGAAGCTCTCTTCATCCGTCCCTTCTCCTTCGTCTTTTTTCTTGTCCTCATTGTCTGTTTAGCGATTGTAAGCCTGGGGTTTTTGCTTCTGGCGAATTTCCAGCCGCGAGTCACAGTCTCTGGCGCACTCGCGCCGGCCAGTGGCTACTCTCAATCCGGTCTGGAAGCTAGCTTCAATGTGCCACAGGAATTGGCCTTAAATGTCCGGCCGGGTTTGATCGTGCCCATTCGTTGCCAAAGCTGCGGACCCTCCGGCTCTCAGAGCGGTACTGTGACCAGGGTGGAACCTTTGCGGGATTCCCCTTTGAATACCTCGTCAAGTGATGCGGGGGCTGCCGGCAATCCTTACAGAATCACCGTAGCTGTAACACCTTTTAACCCGCTGCCTGATGCAGATCACTGGCAAGGCGCGAAACTTGAAGCTGAGTTCCCATTACAAAGCAGGCCATTGATCCACTGGCTGATCGGATCTGCGGCATGGTGAAAATTTCCATTACCGATGCAATTTAAAAAAATCAGATTGCCTCGACAAAGTACTCTTCCCGTGATCTTCCAGACGGAGGCCGCCGAATGCGGACTCGCCTGTCTCGCCATGGTCGCCGCGTATCATGGTTCGAAAACTGATCTGCAATCGCTGCGTCAGCGCTTCTCTATTTCCATGCGAGGGGCCACCCTGGCCCATCTGGTGCGGTTTGCCGGACAGATGGAGTTCTCCTGCCGGCCGCTTCGTGTCGAGTTGGAAGACCTGCGTTACCTCAAGACGCCCTGCATTCTGCACTGGGATATGACCCACTTCGTAGTGCTTGCGCGGGCCACGGGCCGCCAGTTGATCATCCACGACCCGGCGATGGGGCTTCGCAAGCTGAGCTACGCGCAGGCGGACAGCCACTTCACCGGCGTCGCAATGGAATTAACTCCCACGCCGGCGTTCAAACCTTACGACGATGCACGTCCACTCCGGTTCCGCGATCTCGCCGGGCATGTCTCCGGTTTGAAGCGGGCGCTGGTCCAGATTTTCATCTTGGCGGCTCTGCTGGAAGTGCTGGCGGTGGTAAGCCCTTTGTTTCTGCAATTGGCAGTGGACAAAGTGGCAGCCGCCTACAATCCCGGCTTATTGACCGTGCTGGGCCTTGGCTTCATGCTGCTGGTTGTCCTTCAGTCCATAGTTGGTGGCATTCGCAGTTGGGCCACCCTTTATTTCGGTACCTCGCTGAAGCTGCAGTGGTACGCGAATATCTTCTCTCACCTGGTGCGTCTGCCGGTTTCGTTCTTTGAGAAGCGCTACTTCGGCGATCTGCTTTCTCGCTTTGAAGCCGCTGAGTCTATCCAGCGAACGCTTACCAACAACTTTGTCGAGTCTCTGCTGGACGGAATCATCTCAGTTTCCATTCTGGTGGTGATGTTTGTTTACAGCGTGAAACTTGCCATCGTCGTCGGGTTAAGCGTTGTTCTGTATGTGATCGTGCGCAATCTCATGTACCGTCCTCTGCGCACGCGGACGGAAGAGCAGATTATCAACTCCGCCCGGCAGCAGACTTATTTTCTTGAGACCCTTCGTGGCATACGCACCATCAAGGTCTTTGGCCGCGAAGACAGCCGCAAGAGCCGCTGGATGAACCTGATGGTGGATACCAGCAATGCCCAGGTTGCCGCCGAACGCATTTCCATTCTGTTCAAAGCTGCGAATATGCTGATTTTCGGTCTGCAATCGGTCGCGGTTGTCTGGCTGGGAGTCATCCTGGTTCTGCGCGGCTCATTCAGCACCGGCATGCTGTTTGCCTTTGTGGCTTACCAGGAGATGTTCAAGGCGCGCATGATCGCCCTGGTTGACCGCGGCTATGAGTTCCGCATGCTGTCTGTCCAAGCGCAGCGGCTCGCCGATATTGTGTTGGC
>DATFDA010000052.1:0-3840 GCA_035252525.1 Candidatus Angelobacter sp.
GCTGCTGCCGCTCCAGCAAATAACGCTGCAAATGCTGCCACTGCGGGCAGCGGTAAGATTGCCATCGTCAACATTCAGGAGGCCATTGGCGCCACCAACGAGGGCAAGAAAGAGTCCGACGCGCTGCAGCAGAAGTTCAACCCCAAAAACCTGGAGCTTAAGACCCAGAATGACGAGGTGGAGAACCTCAAGAAGCAACTACAGACGCAAGGTGACAAGCTGAGCGACGCGGAAAGAAACACCCGCGTAAAGTCCCTTGAGATCAAGCAGAAAACCCTGCAGCGCAATTATGAAGACTTCCAGGCGGAAGTTCAGCAGGCCGAGCAGGAAGTGGTGAACCGCATCGGATCAAAAATGGTGAATGTTCTGGAGACCTATGCCAAGGCCAACGGCTATGCAGTGGTGCTGGACGTTTCCAGTCCGCAGACTCCGGTGCTCTATGCCAGCACCAACATCACCAAAGAACTGGTGGATGCTTACAATGCAGAATACCCAGTAGCAGCCCCCGCAGCAGGCGCCAAGCCCGCGACCAGGACCACTGTGCCTTCTGCTCCGCGCCCGGCGGCGACACCAAAGAAGCCGTAAAGTTCCTGATTTTTGTGCGGCCGTCCTGCGGGACGGCCGTTTTTATTTTTGCTCCATGAGCGGAAAAGCCGGAACAACTGCGCAGTGCGGCGGTGTCAATTTCCTTCACAACGGTTCGCCGCGAAGTACAGCGATGAATGCCGGGCGGACCGCAACGGAGGAAACTTATGTTTCGCGACAGCCTGCTTGATTCATCGCCCAGCCGTCGCAGCGGTAAGCCCTGGCCAATGGCGACTGCGTTTGTGCTTGAATCCATCGCCGCGGCGCTGGTCATCATCATTCCATTGCTGTCCACTGGCGTGATCCCGGTTTCCGCGCGTGTGCCGCACGTCACACCTTTGCCGTTCGTCAGGGTTGCAACCGTGCATCCGCGGGCTGACGCTGTTCGCGGCAGCGGGCCAGTGGCTCCCGCCGTCTCCGTTGTTCCAGTGTCGAACAACCAAAATGCAATTCACTTTGGCCGGTCACAACCAACCACGGCCGCAACAGTGAATCCAGATCTCAGAGTCGGGCCGGGGGGAGACGGTTCTCCTCATTTGAACATCTGCAGGGACTGTCAGCCGGTCATCACACCGCCAATCCACGAGAAGACTTTTGCGGTGTCGCACCTTTCCGAAGCCCAATTGCTCCACAGGGTTGAGCCTGTATATCCACATATGGCCGTTCTGGCGAATATGCAGGGAGAGGTGAAACTCCATGCTCTGATCGCGAAAGACGGGACAATCCAGAGCCTGAGCGTCAGCAGTGGTCCTCCCATTCTGGCCCAGGCGGCCATTGATGCGGTGAGACAATGGCGCTACCGCCCGTACCTCCTGAATGGCCAGGCAGTGGAGGTGGAAACTTTCATTACGGTTCACTTCAAGAGAGAAAGGTAGTTTTACCCGATGTTTCCGTTTGTAAGCTGTGGAAAAAACTGTGAAATTCTTAATTGGCTGAGTGGATTTTCAGCCTTTTGAAGCTCGCTAACGTGAACTTTGCCCAACTATCGCGGCAGCAGCTATCCTGCTTACTATCAATCACTTACACTGCCGCGAAGTTGGTGCGGCAACTTTGCACCGGAGCAGGGCAGAGGAACACACTGGAAAGAAAGGATTTGCACAGATCAAGTGAGCAACTTTTCTGCTGTTCCAGCATCACGCGTTTTCGCCCACCTTAAGCACGGCCAGGAAGGCCTCCTGCGGGATGTCCACTTTGCCAATGCGCTTCATGCGCTTTTTGCCTTCCTTCTGTTTTTCCAGCAGTTTGCGCTTGCGGGTAATGTCTCCGCCGTAGCACTTGGCCAGCACGTTTTTGCGCATGGCGGGCACAGTTTCACGGGCAATAATCTTGGCCCCGATGGAGGCCTGAATGGCCACCTCAAACATCTGCCGGGGGATGAGTTGCTTCATTTTTGCCGCCAGCGCGCGGCCACGGTCGTAAGCAAAATCGCGATGCACGATGATGGAAAGCGCATCCACCGGATCGCCGGCCACCAGAATATCCAGCTTCACCATGGGCGATTCCCAGTAGCCCGCGAGGTGATAGTCGAGCGAGGCATAGCCGCGTGAAATGGTCTTCAGCTTGTCATAAAAATCAAGCACCACTTCATTCAGCGGCAGCTCATAGGTGAGCATCACGCGCGCCGCGCTTACGTACTCAAACGCTTTTTGCTTCCCCCGCTTCTCTTCCACCAGCTTGAGAATTCCGCCGACGTATTCTTCATTCGTGAGAATGGTGGCAAGAATGACCGGTTCTTCCACTTTTCCAATCTCGCTCTGCGAGGGCCAGCGGGAGGGATTATCGACTTCAATCACCTCACCGTCAGTTTTGGCGATTTTGTAGCGCACGCCCGGCGCCGTGGTGATCAGGTCAAGGCCGAATTCGCGTTCCAGCCGTTCCTGGATGATCTCCATGTGGAGCAGACCGAGGAAGCCGCAGCGGAATCCGAAGCCAAGCGCGGCCGAGCTTTCCGGTTCGAAGAAAAACGAAGAATCATTCAGCCGCAGCTTTTCCAGGGCTTCGCGCAATGCGGTGTGCTCGTGCGCGTCCACGGTGTAGAGTCCCGCAAACACCATCGGCTTGATTTCCTGGAAGCCGGGCAGGGCTTCAATCGCGGGGCGCGCGTCGTCAGTGATGGTGTCACCGATTTTCGAGTCCGCCACATTCTTGATGTTGGCGATCATGAACCCCACTTCGCCCGCCACCACCTCGTCAATCTCCACCGGTTTGGGAGTGAGCACGCCCAGCGTTTCCACATCAAACACCTTGCCGTTCGACCACAGCCGGATTTTCATCCCTTTGCGCAGCGTGCCTTCAAAAACTCGAGTGAGCACGATCACGCCGCGATAGGGATCAAACCAGGAATCGAAAATGAGGGCTTGCAGATGGTGATCCGGATTCCCTTTGGGCGGCGGCAGGCGCTTGACGATGGCTTCCAGCACATCTGGAACTCCCAATCCCGTCTTGGCGCTCACCAGCAGTGCGTCGCTTGTGTCCAGCCCAACCGTCTGCTCGATCATTTCCTTCACGCGGGGAACTTCTGCGCTGGGCAAATCGATCTTGTTGATGACGGGAATGATCTCCAGACCGTTATTGATGGCCAGGTAAGCGTTGGCCAGAGTTTGCGCTTCCACTCCCTGGGAGGCGTCTACTACCAGCAGAGCGCCTTCACAAGAAGCCAGGGAGCGCGAAACCTCGTAGGAGAAGTCCACGTGTCCCGGCGTATCGATCAGGTTGAGCTGGTACTCTTCGCCGCTCTGCGCCACATACTTCATGCGCACAGCATGGGCTTTGATGGTGATGCCGCGTTCACGCTCCAGGTCCATGGCGTCCAGCACCTGCGCCTGCATCTCTCGCTGGGAAAGCGCTCCGGTCAGTTCCAGCAGACGGTCAGATAGCGTCGATTTCCCATGGTCAATGTGGGCGATGATGGCAAAATTGCGGATATGTGCGCGGTCCATGAGGATGGTGTAGCTTTCATTTTAACATTCAATCATTCTCACCATTCCGTGCCCATCAATGTGGTACCGTTTAGCGCTGACCGTCGTGTTACCAGATTTCCAGGTCAACCTTCTTATAACTGCTGATCAACTCGAAATCGGCGCGATTGGACGTGATGAGCCGCGCGCCATAAGAACGCGCGCTGAGCGCGATCAGCACGTCAAAATGGAGGTCGCGCAACTTTTCTGGCGTGAATCCGGTGCGGGCTCTTATCTTTCCGAGAAGCTGGCCTGACTCGAGCCAATTTTTCTCCGTGGGGGTGAAAACAGGATGATT
>DATFDA010000053.1:0-2825 GCA_035252525.1 Candidatus Angelobacter sp.
GCGGCGGCCCATTCATTGAATTCCTGTTGCAGTTTGCGGTCAGCCTGGGAGGGAAGCACGTCAACTTTGGTGTCCATGCATCTATGCTACATTGGCAAGTTCGATTCGCTCAATCGAGGCACACTGATTATATGGTCGAACAGCCGGAGCAAAAGCGCGGCGCTTCCGAAGCGCTGTATTGTCCTAATTGCGCTTGCGAAGTCATGGATCCGCTGATCTGCGGCGACTGCTCGGCTGTGATCTGCCGGGTGTGCGGAACACCACTGGAATCAGCAGCCGATCTGGGAATGGGATGAGGACGCGACTCGGGCGTTGGAGTGCAAGAATTGGCTTAGACCGGCGTCTTTGTTTTCCGCTCGGGATTGAAAAAAGGCAATTTCACGACCGTCGCCGTCACCTTCCGGCGCATGGCTTCAATCGTGATCTCCATCTGAAGTTTCGCGTCAGGCTGCGCATGCGCTGTATCGATGCTCGCAAGAGCAATCATTTTCTTGAGGAGGGGCGACCAGGTGGTGGATGTCGCCTTCCCAACCTGCCGGCTGCCAAGATAAACGGGAACATGAAGCCGGGAAGCCTGGGCAGGAGCAGCCGGAGTGAGACCGAACTTCTCATAGCTCTCTTCTATCTCCACCCAGTCCATCTCCAGCCCAACAAGCTGCCGGGGAACACCGGCTTTGCTTTGCTGCGCCAATGCACTCTTACCGACGAAATTTTCCTTGTCAAGATGGACCATGCGGCCAAAGCCGAGTTCGTAGGGAGAATAGGTCTGCGACGGGATCAGCGCCTTCTTGCTGCTGATGTAATCCACTTCAATCAGCAGCAGCCCGGCTTCAATGCGGGCAACGTCCAGCGCCAGCATGCCCGCGGCATGAATATCAAACTGGCGGCCTTTTTCCATCAGCGCGTCCCAGACTTTGACGGCATCATTCCACGGCACCCAGATTTCATAACCAAGGTCGCCAGTGTAGCCGGTGCGGGAAATGTCCACGGGAACGCCCGCGATTTTTCCGCTGGTTACCCTGAAATATTTAAGGTTGGCGATGTCAGCTTCAGCAACGGATTTGAGCAGCTTGCCTGAAGTTGGCCCCTGCAACGCCAGAGCCGCGACTTTTTCTGAAATATCTTCGATCTGTACGTCCATGTTGAGGCCGTTCTGCCGGAACCAGCGCAGGCTAGGGTCGGCAGCCGTCCAGCGGTATTTGGCTTCTTCGAGGCGAGTGATGGTGCCATCATCGATGACTTTTCCCTGCTCGTCGCACCAGCAGCAGTAGATGACCTGGCCGGGCTTGACCTTATTGATGTCGCGGGTGATTACACGGTTGACAAGGCGTGTGGCGTCCTTCCCTTCCACCATGTACTTGTAGAGCGGCGTGATGTCGATGAGCGCGGCGGCATTGCGGATGGCGTTGTACTCGTGCTCATGATGCACTTCATAGCTGCTGACAGTGTAATAGCCTGACCACTCGCGGTAATTCAGGCTGCTGCACAGGGCGAAGGTGCGCTCGTGAAATGCGGTGCCGACAGGCAATGAGAGAACCTCAAAGACGTGAGTTGCAACCGACGATTATACGAAAAGACGGAGATCCTGGTGACGCCAGTGGGGAACTTAAATGCCAGTGCACCCGAGGAAAATGCGCGTTGGAGATCTGAAACTCTTGTAACGCCGTCCCTGGCAATTGCACTACCTGTATGAACCGAAAGGAGCGTTCGCATGAACCGTCCTGCCTCAATCGGCATTAAAGATCTTTCCGGCGCAGTCAAGAAAGCCGTAAATGCAGTTGCCGAGAAAGAGAAAATCCAGTTACAGCATCAACTTCACTTCGGGCCTATCATCACTGGGATCATCTTGCGGCCTGAGGAACTTCCTCGAGCGGAGAAGATCGCCAGCGACTTGACCGGCCACATCAAGACTTCCGCCACAGGTTTTGCTGGAACAGCACTTGAACCCGGAGTACTCATAGCCGGCGGGCGGATCATTTGCGGCTTCATTGCGCCCGAAGTTGCTTTCCACGAGTAGCTAACAACCGGAACGCGCCAACTCCGCCGGGATTGAAAAACGGGCGTAGCGCGTTCCTTTTCAGGTGGTGGCACGATGAAGAAAAGCAATGAGAAAACTCTTTTGTGTCCCAGCGCACAACCGGAAATGGAGGATGCACGTGTCCTTGGCGTGCTTGGCGGCACTCCTGAAGCCCCGGCGCTGGCATATCTTAACGATCGACTTGGTGTAACTGATGAACTGCTGGCCAGCACGGCCCCGGTGAAGCCTACCCAGGTCCTTCGCTTCGCTGCACGTTGCCAGGAGAAAGCGTGCTGCCATTTCGACGGAAGGAACTGCAATTTGGCGACGCGCATTGTACAAATCCTGCCACCCGTGACAGAGGCGCTGCCGGCCTGCCTCATCCGACCAGAATGCCGGTGGTATCAGCAGGAGGGAAAAGCCGCCTGCATGCGCTGTCCGCAAGTAGTAACTGAAACGTATGATGCAACTAAAGAGTATGAGCGTGCGGCGCTGGGGGATCTTCGGAGCACAGCCACTGACAAACAAGCAGGTTGAGAATGTGGTTGTCACCCGGAATTGCCCTCGGGCAGACCTGACACTCTGACACAAAGGAGCCCCAGTGTGTCAGCAGTCTGGATGCCAGTACGCCTGTGAGGGCCAGTATAACCTATGTTATACTCTCAGTATGAAAACAGCCATTTCGCTCCCGGACGAACTTTTCCGAATGGCGGAAGCCGCGGCACGCAAGTTGAAGGTTTCAAGAAGTGAGTTGTACGCCACCGCCATTTCTGAATTTCTGGAACGGCGACGCACAAAAAGCATCACA
>DATFDA010000054.1:0-2741 GCA_035252525.1 Candidatus Angelobacter sp.
CCAAGGCAAATCCGTGACACCTTTGTACCGGTGGAACCAAGATTGATGTATTGCATGGTAGTAGTTCTCGCCTATCCATAGTAGCAAGGCGGGGCGCTCAGGAGAGGCGGCCAGCAATCAATCCACTTCTACTTTTTCAAAGCCCAAGCCAAGCAGGAGAGTAGTGAGTGTGGTGCGCGCGTTGTCATGCGCCTTGATGAGAATTCCGCCTTTGACTGCCTCTTCCAGCAGTTCTCCTTCCGCTTCCTGGCGGACTTCTGTTTCCAGGTTTGGGTCCACCGGCGCCAGCAACCCGGTGCTGCGCGAGTAAACGCGCGTCCTTGAATTGTCCAAACGAGTAAGCAGCACACGGGCGTTGGGCAGGTGCAAACGTAAATTCTTTCCACTGATCTGGACGTCAGACGGGCGCAGCAAAGTGAAATCAATGCCGGCGACCACCTGCCCGTGCACCACCATTAGCATGCGATCGCCAGTGAGGAAGTCAGGCAGAATCGGATTGCTGCGCCCGCCGCTGACGATCTTATCCATGTTGTAAACCACGGTCTCCATCCGCTGCAGCCGCTGAATGCGTTCCACAACGCTGCCCTGGCTCATGATGACGGTATTGCGGCCCGTGATTGCCGACCAAAGCCGGGAAAGCGGGCCGGATGTTGCATGCCCGGCAACGGCAGCAGCCAGCAGCGCCAGTACCAGCCCGGCCACAAGTCCAAGCACCAGTCCTACAGCATAAGAAGAAGATTTGTGAGCTCTGGCAATCCCGCTGTCCGCCATGGAAATTCATTTTATAAGCAGAGCGGACTAGGGCCTGCGTAACGAAGGTGTCACGCAGCCAGGGTCAGTCGCCAAATCGTTCGGCCGCTCGCGCCCGGGCTTTGGCCGCTTCTTCTTCGCGGTTCCTGGGCACCGCCGTTGTTTCCAGCGAGTCTAACAGCCGCGCACAGATTCCGGATATATCGTCAATGGCGCTCTCGAATGCAGCCTCATTGGCGCGGGATGGCTTGTTGAACCCAGTGATCTTGCGCACAAACTGGAGCGAGGCCGCGCGTATCTCCTCATCGGTAACAGGCGGATCGAAATTGAAAAGAGGTTTAATGTTCCTGCACATATGCGATTCTCTTATTTTCCCGGTGCAGCCGCCTGCGCCCGCGAGGCACGCCCGCTGGTGAAGCGCGTGTAAGAAACAAAGATCAATAAGAGAAGTGTGATCGCCGGCACCACGGCGTCACTGTACATATGGTGTGAAACCACGGTGTAAACCGCACCGATCATAATGACGCTGAGGCACGCGGCGGCGAGGCCGGCCACACGCGGGATGAGCACGCCGATGCCGCCCAGCACTTCGCAGGCGCCGATGAATATGGCAAACCAGGCGGCATAGCCCATTTGCACAAATCCTGCTTTCGCCATCTCAGGTTTCACCAGCTTGAACCCGCCGGCAAATAAAAACAGCGCTGCCAGCAGCCCGCTCAGAATCCAAAGTGTGATCGTCTTGCCCTTCGACATTCGTCCTCCGTCTTGACACCGGCCCGGTCCTGCCATTGCTATGGTATGCCCGAGCCAGGGTGCTTTTTGTGATTTTAGCGGGTTCAGACCGTTTTTGGGTAGGCCACAATCAAGGGCAATTTCGGAGAATTCGGGAGCTGAAGAATTGGCAGCATTCCTCCGCCTCAAGGTAACGGAGGAATGGGCAATGCGGAAAGACAAACAACGCTTCTTAGATGAGGCTCTGTTTACTCTGGCTTCGCCGTGCCGGAGCTGACGGCCTGCTGAAGCATCTGGTGCAGTTTTTCTGCAATGCTGGCGGCCAGAGCCTCACTCTTATTTCCCAGTTCAGATTGCTGGTCGCCAAGCTGTGATTGCTGATCGCCCAGCCTGGACTGCTGGTCGCCAACTTTTGACTGCTCGTCTCCGGCTGTTGACTGCAGATCACCAATCCGGCTTTGCAGGTCTCCCAGCTCAGATTGCAGATCGCCCAACTGAGACTGCGTAGCTCCCTGAGAACTCAAGCGCCTGGCCTCAGCCTCCACCTTTTGGAAATCGGTGGTCATGTCGGGAACTTTTACCTTCACCTCTCGCTGCCTGCTGCCGAGTTCCCGCTGCTGCTCGCCAAGAGCGCGCTGCTTCGCGCCCAGCTCGGATTGCTGCGCTGCAATGCTGGCCAGCGGATCAAAGAGGCTGCGCGCCGCCTTCACCGTATTCGGATCGCTGATGGAATATCCCTTGCCGTTCATACGAAACGAGATCTTTGCCGGCATGACGCGGGCATACATCAAAGCTTGGTCGGGAACATCCTCTGGCGAAGAGGTACACAGATTGTCACCCATGCTGACCGCAACATTCCGATCATCAGAGGTGGTAGCCCAGCAATGATCTCCTTCTCCGCGAAGATGTACATGCACATAGCCATGATCAGTACGAGAGATCACGGTAAACGTGTCATTGGCGTACCTGGCTGCGCTTTGCGCGCTGGCGGCGAGCGCCGCGCAGGTGACAAGAGAAACGCAAAACACAACCTTTGCAGGCACAGCCAGGTTAAAGCCAAAACGAGATGACGTTTTTGATTGCATGACCATGAACTCCTTTCGATATTGCCGGGATGCTGCCTGAAAGCGAACGTTATTCCGGTTTCGCAATTCCCTTCGTGATGGCATCGTCAAACATCCTGCGCAGTTCGCTGGAAGCTTTGCGGGCAAGCTCACCCTGGCGGCGGCCCAACTCTCCCTGCTGCCTTCCGAGTTCCC
>DATFDA010000055.1:0-7238 GCA_035252525.1 Candidatus Angelobacter sp.
GCGACTCCGGAAGAGAACCAGCGTGTCAATGAAAGGCATCCCTGGTTAGCGCGGTTCTTTGTTGAGATTGCAGTCGTGCCACCAAGTGACGAGGAAGCCTTTCATATGCTGGAGGCAGCAAAGGCGCGCTTGGAAAAACACCATTCGGTCGCATATAGCGAAGATGCCATACGCCTTGCAGTGATCTATTCGAACCGCTACATCATGAACCGGACATTACCGGACAAGGCGCTGGACCTTCTGGATGAAGCCGGCTCGTATGTGCGAGCCCACATTGCTGCGCCGCCGGACGAAATCGCGACATTGCGCAAGGAAATACGGGCGATCGTCGGAAAGATGGAAGACGCTATTGCCAGTCATGAGTTTCAAAAGGCGCGCTACTACTCTGACCAGGAGCGGAAGGAACGGGAGAAGTTGAGCGAACTGGAGGAAAAGCATCATGTGACTGCAGTCGCACCTGTAACGCGTGAAGCGATTGAGGAGGTGCTTTCAGGTTGGACGGGTATTCCTGTGAGCAAGATCCGGGAGAGCGGAAAGGCATAAGCACGCAGCCCAGGTCGGCTGCCAGGTTCGGCCACTATCTCGCGCAGACAAGAGTGTCGGCGCCACACGATTCCTGATGATCACTGCGGTGGATCGCTACCCAAGCGAATTCCGCAGTTGCAAATGCAATGATCCGTCCCCCATGTGGAGTTCGAGGTCTTCAAGCGATCTCACAATCGCTGTCGAGCCTGCGAGTTCATCAACGGGATAGGTGTTGGGCAGGGCAATGACACGCATACCAGCATTTTGAGCGGAAATGATACCTGCGGGTGCATCCTCAATTACCAGGCAATCTTGAGCGGCGAAACCCAACAGCGCCGCGCCTTTCAGGTAAGGCTCAGGCGAGGGCTTGCCTTCACTGACCTGATCTGCGGTGACCAGATGTTCCGGCAGGGGCAGGCCTGCATAGCCGATGCGAGCCTGTGCAAGCGGCATGGTGGCTGAGGTGACGATAGCAAAACGGTCCTGAGGAAGTATTGTGAGCAGGCGGGCTGCGCCGGGCAGAGCAGTTACGCCTTCCTTATCTTCGATCTCCATCTGCTCTACTTTCAGGTTCTCCTCTTCAGCATTCAGCTCAGGCGCTAAGGCGCGCACGGTTTCGACACTGCGACGGCCGTGAGCATGGGCAATTGCGCGCTCCGGTTCAACCCCATGAGCGAGGGCCCATGTGGTCCAGACACGGGCAACGGCGGGCGTGGAGTCCACCAGAACACCGTCCAGATCAAAAAGAACTGCCTGACAAGTCAGAATCACCGGACAGCATACAGGAGCCGATTGGCCGAGAAAAGTTTGGCAACTTTCCTGAACAGGCAGGGTTGTTAAAAGCTTGCATTTGGAATGACCTAAAGGCTGGTACCTGCGATAGCTGGACAGCCTTGCAAGGCAAGTAAGATAATCCAAGGTTATGTTGAATGATGGGCCGGGGCGGTGGTCAACCCTGACCAGATAGGTTGGAGAATCTCTTGAAAAAATTATTTCTTTTGAGTGCGGCCTTTTGTCTGGTTTTGATGAGCGTGAGCGCAGCACACGCTCAACAATTTGATTTGGCCTTTGGCGTGGGCACGGTGACCGGACAATCGGCCTCCGATGCCTTCAACAATTTGGACCACACACCACAAAGTATTGGCGGTGGTGGTTATCCGGCTTTCAGCGGTGATTTTCTATTTATCAAGAAATATTTTGGCGTCGGCGGTGAAGTGGCATGGCGTGGCCATCAAAACGTGGATATCTTCTTCAATCCGTACCGCCCAATTCTGTACGATTTCAATGCGGTCTACGGTCCTCCTCTGGGCAAGAGGGCCCAGGCCGAATTGCAAGCCGGCATCGGTCTGGAAAGCCTTCGGTTTTACCAGCCATTTTTCACCTGCAACTTTGTTGGTTGTACGAATTTTCAAAGTAGCAACCACTTTCTCACCCACGTGGGCGGCGGACTCCGCTTTTATGTGACCAACTCCATCTTCATCCGGCCGGAGGCCCACTTCTACTTTGTCAGAAACAACTTTGAATTCAGCGGTCCGCGTGTGCAGAGATTTGGCGTTTCCGTCGGCTACTCTCTGAAGAATCGCGACTAAGAAATTCTTAAAGTTCTGAAGAACCCCGCCTGTCAGCGGGGTTTTTCGTGTTGCCCTGCAGACTGACGCGCGCGCGGCGCAAACCGCCGTAACTGAGACGAGTGTTCTAAGGTCTTTTCCTTGACTCCCTTTCCAACACAGAGTGGCTCAATCGCCATCTAAAAGGTTTCAAGAGTTTGACTATGGGCATACGGATTCTGTTCGTGGACGATGAAGCGGGGATCAGAATGACGCTTGCTCCAATCCTTGAGCGCCATGATTTCCACGTAACCACCGCTGCCACAGTTCCTGAAGCCCTGGAAAAGATCAATCACGAAACCTTCGATGTGCTGCTGTCAGACCTGAACATCGGCCAGCCGGGCGATGGATTCACCGTGGTCAGCGCGATGCGCCGGGTACAACCGGATGCCTGCACTTTTATTCTGACGGGCTATCCTGATTTTGAAACTGCCCTGCAGGCCATTCGCAGCCAGGTGGATGATTACCTGCTGAAGCCAACGGACGTTCCCACTCTGATTCATGCCATTCAGCGCAAACTGGAGAGTCGCCGGCCCCAGATTCCGGAAGCGCCGGTGAAAAGAGTATCAGAACTGTTGCGGGAAAATGTTGAGCAGATTACGCAGGAATGGCTGAAGGAAGTTAAATCCCACCATGAGCTGATGGCCATAAGATTGAAAGATGACGATCGGATCGATCATATTCCTCCATTGATTGAACAACTGGCAGTGCGAATCGAGTCAGGCCAGTCGAGCACATCAAAGGCGGTGGCGGAACTAGGACAGAAACACGGTAAAGCTCGCGCCCGCCAGAACTACTCCATTCCGCTGGTTGTGATTGAAATGCGCCTGCTGCAAAGGGTTATCTCATTTGTGTTGCAAAGGAACCTGATCCGCATGGACCTGAGCACCGTTATTGCAGACATGATGGAGGCCGGCGAAGGATTACAGGAAGAGTTGGAATTTTCTATTCGCGGTTTTCAGCAGACCGCGCGCGAAGCAGCCTAGCCTCTCACCCCCGCAACATTTGCACCCGCCACACGCTATCATCCGTGTCGCCGCATCTGACCGTTGCTCAAATTGCTTTATGTTGTTTGTGCTGCAGCGGAATCCAGCGGCCCTGAATTGGCTGAAGACAGTGCAGGCAAATTATGATTGGAAGGAGAAGAGGGGCCCGGATTTTATGGCACGTGGCTGGGAAAGCAAGCAAGTAGAGCTGCAGATGGAAGAAGGGCGGGAGAAGCAGACTGCAGCGGCAGACGAAACTTCTGCTGACGATAAAAAAATGAACCGGGAGAAACAGAACCTGCTGCTCTCCCGAACCTACATACAACACCAGATTGAATCGAGCAGCAACAGCCGATACACTGAATCGCTCAAAAAAGCGCTGGAGGAAATTGAGCGCAAGCTTGCGAATCTCACGAGTAACGGCTGACGCGCAAGTTTGAATCGGCTGCCGGGTTAGTTGTCACACCGCAGCTCTTCGGCCGGTGATCAGCTCAATCAAGAGCACAACCACCGCCACCACGAGCAGCAGGTGAATCAGGCTGCCGGCCACATGAAATCCCCATCCCAGAAGCCAAAGTAGCAGCAGAATCGCAAAAATCGTCCAAAGCATGCATTACTCCGCCGGGGGGAACTCCGGCCTATCTTGTCTTTAGATGCCGCCGATATGGCTCAAGTTGACCCCAGGCCAGAGCTGGCGATAGATGTGAACCGCTCAGCAGCTCACGCCAGAGCTGCCGAGATGCGCAAGGTGTGTTGAGCAACATGAAAGCACAGGAACCTCTCTAACCTTAGTAGTTCTCGGTGTCTTTGCTTACCAAATCGAGAATCGTTTTCGGGGCCCAGGCGCAATGAAAAGTTTCCGGCGTCACCACGCTAAGTCCGTTTTTGTCGCTGTGCTCGTCTTTGCTTTTGCTTTTCTTATCCCGGCCTTTGCGCAGGAAGCCACGCCCCCTCCCGGCGCTTCCATTTCCTATGAAGGGCAGAAAGTGGCATCAGTGGAAATTGCGGGAAGGCCGAACCTCAACCTGAGAACGACGAACGCGCTGATCGCGCAGCCCATGAATGCGCCTTACAAGCAAGCGCAGGTGGATGCCACCGTAGCCGCTCTGAAGAAGAGCGGTGCGGCCGAGGACGTGCAGGTAAACGTCACCCCAGAAGCGAATGGGCTGCGCGTTCTCTTTGTGCTGGAGCCGGCATACTACTTCGGGGTCTTCCAATTTTCCAAAGAAGCATCCAGGTTTCCCTACACGCGATTGCTCCAGGCGGCTGATTATCCCCGCCAGGAGCCTTACACGACAGGCCGCGTGGAGGAAGCTGAATCCAACCTGCTCGATTTCTTCCATCAGATAGGGCATTTCAGGGCGACAGTTGAGCCGGCGCTGCACGAAGATTCTGCTCACGGAGTGGTGAATGTAGAGTTCTTGATCAAGCCAGGGAGGCGGGCAAAGTTTGGTGCGATGAAGATTGAAGGCGTCTCCCCGGCGCAGGCGCGCAGACTGACGGATAGCGTGCGCTCCTTGCGAGCGCGAATTCGCGGAGCGTACGTGAAGCCGGGGAAGAACTACTCTAAAAGGGCGCTGGACAACGGCATCAAGTACATGCAGGGGCAGATGGCCAAGCAGCATTACCTTGCAGCCCGAATCGGCCTTGCGGCAGTCAAATACAATCCCCGCACCAACCGTGCCGACCTTTCTATCTATGTCACTCAGGGGCCCAAAATCCAGATCAAGATTGCAGGCGCGCATATCTGGGGCAGAACGCAAAAGAAGCTCATCCCCATTTACCAGGAGAACACGGTGGACCCCGATCTGGTTTATGAAGGGCAGCAGGACCTGAGATCGTATTTTCAATCGAAGGGCTTCTTCGATGCCCAGGTAAAGAGCCAGATTGAACATCAGGGCCCTGACGTGACGGTGCTCTACCAGATCAATAAGGGGAAACGCGGCAAAGTGGAATCAGTGGCGTTCCACGGCAACCAGCATTTTGAGGATGACGACCTGCAAGCAAAGATTCCAATCAAGACAGCCCGAAGATTTTTCTTCTGGTCGCACGGCACCTTTAGCGATCAGTTGATTGGCAAAAGCGTAAAGGCCCTGAAAGGGGTCTATGAAAATGCGGGATACAGCAAGGTTTCAGTCACCCCAACCGTTACCAGGCACGGAGGCAATGTGCAGGTGGCATTCCAGATTGACGAGGGGGCGCGAGACATTGTTGAGTTGTTGCAGTTACAAGGAAATAAGTCAATTCCAGAAGACCAGCTTACGCCGGCCGGACTCAACCTGGAGCCGGGAAAGCCATATTCGCAGCAGTTGCTGAATAAGGATCGCGACCAGATCATGGCGACCTATCTGAGCAAGGGCTTTTTGCGAATGACTTTTCGCGCAAGCACCGAGGCTGATAAACAAAATCCGCAACACATTCGCGTCTTCTACAACATTGACGAAGGCCCCCAGGTGTACACAGCATCTCTCTATCCCATGGGGCAGCAGCATACCAAGCCGGAAGTGATTGCGCGCACAGCCAACATCAAGGTAGGCAAGCCGCTGAGCGAAACCGCTCTGTTGCAAAGTGAAAGCCAGCTTTACACGCTGGGAGACGTCTTTGACTGGACCAGCGTCGATACCCGCCAGCCGATTACCGACCAAACCCACACAGACGTTCTGGTGAAGGTGCACGAAGCCAAGCGCAACTCGATCACTTACGGCCTGGGATTCGAGGCGGAGAAACGCGGCGGAAACGTTCCCGGAGGAACCGTGGCAGTGCCGGGATTGCCTCCGGTTGGATTACCGAGCAATTTCAAAACGAGCGAGCAGACGTTCTGGGGGCCGAGAGGGTCCATCCAATACACGCGGCGCGATGTGCGCGGACGCGCCGAGACCATCAACATAGGTGTGTTTGCTGCCCGCCTTGACCAGCGCGTCAATGCAGGGTGGTTGAATCCGCGTTTCTGGAACAGCTCCTGGACTTCCACAGTGAGCGCTTCAATAGAAAGATCGAGCGAAAATCCGCTGTTTACATCGCGCCTGGGCCGGGCCGGAATCCAATTTCAACGCTACCTGGATGCGAAGAAAACCAAGTCAGTGTACGTCCGCTACAACTTCAGCCGCACAAACCTGAACAACCTCCTGGATCCGGACCTGGTCCTGCCGACAGACCAAAACGTTCGCTTGTCCACCATCACCGGATCTTTCATTCGAGACACTCGTGATAACCCTCTCGATGCCCATGTGGGAATCTACGAAAGCTTTGAGGTGGACCTGAACCCCAGCGCCCTGGGATCAAACACCAATTTTGTACGCTTCCTGGGCCAGACCGCATATTACAAATCCATCTTCACGCAGTCCGTGGTTTGGGCCAACAGCGTAAGGCTGGGAGTGGAGCAGGCTTTTGCCGGAGCACGCATTCCGTTGAGTGAAAGCTTTTTTTCCGGCGGCGGCAGCACGCTGCGCGGATTCCCGCTAAACGGCGCGGGGCCACAACGGTCAGTGCCTGTGTGCGGCAATCCCGCCGATCCCACCACCTGTGCGCAGATCACAGTTCCAGTGGGAGGTCCGCAGCTCTTCATTGTAAATAGCGAACTGCGCTTTCCAACATCTCTTATCAGCAAGCTGGGCGGCGTTGCCTTTTATGACGGCGGCAATGTTTTCACCAGCGTTGGTTTTGGCGACATTGGCAATTACAGCAACACGATTGGGGTGGGGCTGCGCTATGCAACGCCGGTGGGGCCCGTGCGTTTTGATATTGGCCGCAACTTAAATCCGGTGAATGGGGTCAGCCCGTGGCAGTACTTCATCACCCTGGGACAGGCATTTTGATTGGTGTGACTGTGAATTGGAAAAAAATAATTCTTTGGATTGTGGTGGCTGCGGTGGTGCTGGTGGCAGGCGTGGTTACCACGGGAGTTCTTCTCCTGAAATATAACCACGGATTTCGCGGCTATTTGCTGACGAAAGTGGAAAACTCGGTGTACAGCTCAACCGGCGCGCGGCTTCAGGTGCGCGATTTTAAGGTGAGTCTCTCCAGCTTGTCCATGGACATTTATGGGATTGTGGTGCATGGGACGGAAGGAGCGGGACAGCCTCCGCTGCTCACAGCCGACCATCTGAATGCCGACATCAAT
>DATFDA010000056.1:0-3621 GCA_035252525.1 Candidatus Angelobacter sp.
GGTCAACCAGCATCTGTACACGCGCAACCTCCCGGAACTGGACCTGGTGATCCGCACCAGTGGCGAGATGCGCCTGAGCAACTTTCTTTTGTGGCAGGCTGCGTACGCCGAGATCTACGTGACAAAGACGTTGTGGCCGGACTTTCGCGGCACGCATCTGCTGGAAGCAATCCAGTAATTCCAGAAGCACGAGCGGCGTTACGGCGGGTTGAACGAGCCCATCGCGCACGGCGCACAGCAGCCGCATGCTCTCTCCCATGCGGCATCTCACTCGCACGGACACACACACAACAAATGAAGCGCGTTCTGACCGCAGCGGTGCTCATCCCGGTGGTGCTGCTGTTGGTGTTCAGGGCGCCGCTGTGGCTGTTTGCGCTGGCGGTGGCGGGGATTGTGATGCTGGCTCTGCATGAGTACCTGAACCTAACAGCTCACTATGGGATTAAACCAGTGCGCTGGCCTGCGTACGTGCTCTCTCTCGTGATGATTTGGATGGCCTACGCATTGCCTCCGTCTAATCTAGCTCCGTTTCTTTATGTGATTTGGGCATTGGTGTTGCTTTTCCCAATCATTTTTGGAATCCCCGTAGTTTTCCGCTCTGAGTTAAAAATGGCGCTTGCGGCGCCGTCAGCATCAGCTTTTGGGATTTTGTATGTGGCGGGCACTCTTTCCTTACTTGTGCTATTCCGAGCTGATCCGCTGCGCTGCGTGCTGGTGATATTTACTCTGTTTACAGTTTGGGCCGGAGATATTGCAGCCTACTATGTGGGTAAGAATCTTGGCCGGCACAAACTTGCTCCGGCAGTGAGTCCGAATAAAACCTGGGAAGGCGCAATTGCTTCTGTAGCAGCGAGCGTCATTGTTGCTGTCCTGGTTCTTCACTTCCACGAGCAGATTGGGTTTCTTTTCGGCGATGAGTCGCTGGGCTTGGCTCCTTCTCCCGCATTATTTTTCCCGAACTCTTTTTGGGTTCACGGGATTATTTTGGGAGCGCTAAGCAATGTTGCTGCTCAATTTGGAGATTTGTTCGAGTCGGCGCTAAAACGTGGAGCAAAGGTTAAAGACTCGGGGGGGATTCTTCCTGGTCACGGCGGCGTCCTGGACCGAATAGATGCGCTCCTGTTTGCTATTCCGGTCGTGTGGTACTATGCGACCTTTAGCGGGCTTCTCGGGCAGAACTTCGTAATTCACGCCTATCCGGTTAAATGAAGCGCATTTCCATCCTCGGTTCCACCGGTTCCATTGGCCGCAGCACGCTCGATGTGATCGACAAAAATCCACAGCGATTTCAACTTGTCACCATGGCGGCGGGCAGTAATGTTGAACTGGCGCTGGAACAGGCGCGCAAGTGGCGGCCAAAGGTGTTCTCGCTCGCTTCCGAGCAGGATGCGGAGAGAGCAGGCAAACAGCTCAAAGCTGAAGGGCTGGGCGATATTGAAATTGTTTTCGGGCAGGCGGGCACGGTTCGGGTTGCGACTCATGAGACAGTGGATTTTGTAGTCAGCGCGATTGTGGGCGTGGCCGGCCTGAAAGCTACTTACGAAGCGGTGCGCGCCGGAAAAGCAATTGGCCTCGCCAACAAGGAATGCATGGTGGCGGCCGGAGAGCTGATCACCCGTGAAGCCCGCAAGCAAGGCAAGCCGCTGCTCCCGATTGATAGCGAGCACAACGCAGTCCACCAGTGCATGCGCGGCGGCAGGATGCATGAAGTAGAGCGCGTGTGGCTGACGGCCAGCGGCGGGCCCTTCCTGCATACGCCCAAGTCAGAGTTTGAGCGCATCACGGTGGAGCAGGCGCTGAACCATCCCACGTGGAAGATGGGCAAGCGCATCACCATTGATTCAGCTACGCTGATGAACAAAGGCTTTGAGGTGATTGAAGCCTGCCGGCTGTTTGATATGCCGCCGAAGAAAGTGAGCGTGATTGTGCATCCGCAGTCCACGATTCACTCGATGGTGGAGTTCAATGATGGCAGCATCCTGGCGCAACTCTCCGTCACGGACATGCGCCTTCCCATCCTTTATGCGCTGACCTACCCTGAGCGCATCGCGTCAGACCTGCGGTTCAACGTGCTGGATCTCAAGCGGCTGGACTTTGCTCCTCCCGATCCGGCGAAGTTCCCCTGCCTGCGACTGGCCTACGAAGCGGCTGAGGCGGGCGGCGCCAAGACCATTGCCTTAAATGCGGCAGACGAGGTGGCAGTGGCAGCATTCTTAAACCATGAGATCGGATTTTCTGACATTCCTAAAGTAATTGAGCGCACAATTCTTGAAACATCAGACAGACATCCCGAATCTATAGAAGAAGTGCTGGCCATTGATGTCCAGGCCCGCGAGGCGGCTCGCCGCAGGCTGGAACGGCAGCTAACTCGCTAGCGGCAAAGGACCTTTTACAGGTACAATTTAAAAATCTGTCTCTATGCAATTTTTGATTTATCCCGCGGCCGTCGCCCTGGTGCTTGGGGTGCTGGTTTTTGTCCATGAGTTCGGCCATTACGCCGTGGCCAAGCTGTTCCGGGTAAGAGTTGAGGTTTTCAGCCTTGGGTTTGGCAAGCGGCTGGTTGGCTTTGAGCGCGGCGGAACGGATTACCGCATCAGCCTGTTGCCCATCGGCGGCTACGTAAAAATGTCGGGCGAGAACCCCATGGAGGACCGCAGCGGCGATCCGGGCGAGTTCATGAGCCATCCGCGGTGGCAGCGCTTTCTGGTTGCCATTGCCGGCCCGGTGATGAACATCCTTTTGGCGATAGGAATTCTTACCGGTCTCTACATGGTCCACCACGATTACCCGGCTTCAGCGCGCATGCCGGTGCAGGTGATATGGGTGGAGCCGGATTCTTCAGCGGCCCAGGCGGGATTGCAGCAGGGCGACCGAATTATCCAGGTGCAGGACGTCAAGAATCCCACCTGGGAGCAGTTTTTGCAGACTGAAGTCCTGAGCCCGGACCAGCCCTTGGATGTGACAGTGCAACGCGGCGACCAGACTTTCCATAAGACTCTGGTGGCCAAGGCCACGGGACCCGATGCAGTGGGCGATGTGGGCCTTGATCCGCCGGAGGCCGTTGGATTGATGGAACCGGGGAAGCCGGCGGAGCAGGCAGGGGTGAAGCCAGGAGACATTATGGTCTCCGTCAATGGCAAGCCGGTAAAGAACCTGGGCGACATGCGGGACGAACTGCAGAAGATCAAGAACACGCCTACAACGCTGGTGGTGATGCGCAACGGGAAAGAGTTTCCGCTTACCGTTGCGCCGAAGCTCCTGCCCGGTGACGGTCCGCAGCCGGATTACCGCATTGGCGTAAGCGGGCAATACATTGAAAAGCTGCCGTTTGCGCGCGCGCTCAATGAAGCCTACGCCGATTGCAAAGACAATTCATTGCTGATCTTCAAGCTGGTGGGCCGGATGGTGCACAACCGGAAGATGCTGAAACAGGTAAGCGGGCCCATTGGAATCATGCAGATCTCAGGCGAGGCAGCCATGATCGGCTGGCCCCCACTGCTCAAAATCATGGCCCTGATCAGCCTGAACCTGGCCATCTTTAACCTATTCCCAATTCCCATCCTCGACGGCGGCCTGATGCTGATGCTGCTGATTGAGGCGGTGATGCGGCGGGACATCAAG
>DATFDA010000057.1:0-14986 GCA_035252525.1 Candidatus Angelobacter sp.
TTGTTGGAAATTGTAGTCAGGTTCTTCACGCCCTTGCGGGCAAGCGCTTCAATCAATTCTTCGGGGATTCCGCACAGCCCAAACCCACCGACCATGATGACTGCGCCATCCTGAACGTCGCGAACTGCCTCATCTGCACTGCCAATGACCTTATTCATAAACAGACGATTCTAACTACCCTAGGACGAGCCCTGCAAATAAGATCCCCCACTTGACGACTCCTTACGCTGATTCGGGAGAGGGGGCAGTTAGGTCTCAGCGAAGTCAAACAGAATCCCAACGCATCGCGGGCCGCCTTGGTCAGTCTGCCGCATCAGGAGAGAGCCAGGAGTCTCTGTGTTCCGATCACGTGCGATGACGGCGATCTCGTGCGACCTGTCCCGGCGGAGCCGTGGATCACGGCGATCCCTCACTGTCCTTCGATCAGCAATCGCAGCAGCCGCTTCCCTTCCGGCCAGTCGCCCAAACCGGAATCACCATTCACATGGCCAGCGGCGCCAATATCAACAAACCGGCTTCCCCAACTGCGCGCAATCTCTCGCGCGCGTTCCACAGTAAGAAATGGATCGTTATTGCTGGCCACCACAATCGACGGGAACGGCAGCAGCTTCCTCGGCACCGGATGAAAATCCTTGATCTGCATCGGCGAATCCTTGCGGTCAACATCAGCAGGCGCAACCAGAAGAGCGCCTTTTATCTTTCCTGCCAGCTCCGGCGCAGTCTGGCACCAGTAAGCCACGGCAATACAGCCCAGGCTGTGTGCGGCGAAAACAATCGGCGCCGGAGCCTGCTTGACTTCTTCTGTAAGGCGCTCCATCCACCACGACCGGTGCGGGCGCTCCCAGTCACGTTGCTGCACGCGCAGGAAGATGGGGTTCTGCTGCTCCCATAATGTCTGCCAATGCCTCGGGCCGGAGCTCTGCCAGCCGGGAATCACCAGCACCGTGGCCGCAACATCTTTCTTGCCGATCTCAAAACTGTTGCCGCGATCAAATTCCTCACGCAACGCCGGAAACTTGAGGTTTTCCCGAATATGGGCCAGCCGCTGCTCCAGTTGATGCAGCGCATGTTCGATGTTGCCGGCGTTCGTGTACGCGATGTCGCGCCACATGGAGTATGGACTTGAAGCAATGCGGGTCATCTCGCGCAGAGCGCGTCCGCCGATCGCATGCACATCCGGGTTCTGTCCAAACTCCTCCACCAGCGCTCCCGCCAGAGCGGTGGAGATCATTTGCGGCAGGTGGCTGATCCACGCACACAACCGGTCATGCCGTTCCGCATCCATGCGAATGATCCGTGCTCCAATGCTCTCCAGCAGATCGCGCAAGTCTTTGATTTTTCCCGTCTCGAGCTCCTGCCCGGCTTGAGGGACCAGCAGCCACACAGCATTGGTGAACAGGCGTGACTCAGCGTTCTCCAGGCCGCCGTGCTCTTTGCCGGCCATGGGATGTCCGCCAATGAACCTCCGCGCTGCATTCTCACCAAAGACCGACCGCGCACGATCGACAATTTCCTTCTTGGTGCTGCCTACATCGGTGATCAAGGCATTCGGCGATGCCAGCGGGCCAACACGCTCAATCAAATCGATAATCGCTCCCACCGGTGTAGCCAGCACAATCAAGCCGCTCCCCTGGATGGCTTCAACCGGATCTTCCGTGCCCAGATCCACTGCGCGCATGGCCCGCGCGCGGTCCAGGACTGCCTGCCGGTCGCAGCCCACGATCTTGCCGCCAAAGCCAGCAGCCTTGAAGGCGAGGCCCAGAGAGCCTCCGATCAGTCCTGTGCCGACGATGGTGATCTGCTTGAATGCCATGTGGAACCAAAGATTGTGCCAAATGCAGAAGGAAACGCCAAATCGGGAGCCATTCTCAGCCGAGAAATTTAAGAGATTTGCGGGCCTTGCCCGAACCAGATCAGTGTGAATCAGTGCGCTTTCAGCGTAAATCAGCGGTGGATTTTTCGGCGAAGGAGCGTCAATGCGCCATCCCTCCACCTCCGCCCTGCTTGGTCGGCTTCTTCATGATCAGAATCAATGGCAGGCACAGCAGGAACATGACGGCGAGGAGAAAGAACACGTCGTTAAAAGCCATCATGGCCGCCTGTTGCTGCACTGTCCCATACACCGCTCCATACGCTTGTTTCGTTGCGGTGGCACTATCCATTCCCCTTCCCATGAATGCGTTTCGCGCCTGCTCCAGCATGGCCTGGGCGGTGCTGCTATAAGGATTGATGTACGCCACCAGATCGTTGATGTGCCGCTGCAACTGGCGCGCATTCATCGTCACCACACTGGCAATACCGATGCTGGCTCCAATATTGCGCATCAGGTTAAACAGGCTGGTGGCATTGCCCATCTGTTCCTTCGGAATTGGATCGTTGGTGATCGTCGTCAACGGCACAAAGAGCAATCCCATGGATGAGCCCTGGAGAAGTTGCGGCCAGAAGATGTCCCAGTACCCGGCGTTGGTATTCAGGCGGGAAAGCGCGTAAAGACTGTAGCTGGCCACCACCAGTCCGGTGGCAAGCAGCTTGCGCGGTTCTACCTTGCTCATAAGTATGCCGACAATCGGCATGAACAAAAATGATCCCAAGCCGCGCGGCAGCAGGGCCAGACCCGCCTCCAGCGCCGAGTAGCCCATCAGGGTCTGCAGCCAGAGAGGCAAAAGCACCGTGCTGCCGTAGAGCACAAAGCCGAGGACAGTCATCAGGAAAACGCCAGTCGAGTAGCTGCGGTTCCTGAATACAGAAAGCTGAACCACCGGATGCTGCGTGGAAAGCTCCCGCACCAGGAAAAATACAAATCCTATAACACACAGGATGAACAGCAAGAGGATGAAGTGCGAACCAAACCAGTCCTCCTCCTGGCCTTTGTCCAGCATCACCTGCAGGCAGCCGATGCCCAGCGCAAGATAACCAATCCCCCAGTAATCAATCCCGCCCTCGCCGCGTTTGATGTATGGCGGATCCTGAATAAACAGCATCACCATGGTCACGGCCGCTATTCCGACTGGAATGTTGATATAAAACAACCAGCGCCAAGTGTAGCTGTCAGTAATCCAGCCGCCCAGAACCGGGCCAAGCATGGGCGCAACCACAATACCCAGCGCCCAGAATGCCATGGCCTTGCCCCGTTGCTCTGGCGGGAAAGACTCCATGAGGATCGCCTGAGATAGAGGCTGCAGACCTCCGCCTGTCGCACCCTGGAAAACGCGGAAAATAATTAACGTAGGAAGATTAGGCGCAATGCCGCATAGAAAAGAGAAGATGGTGAACCCGGTCACCGACATCAGCAGCAACCGGCGCCGGCCAAAGTAGTTCGCCAACCAGCCTGTGAGCGGAAGAACAATAGCGTTGGAGACCAGGTACGAAGTCAGCACCCAGGTGGCTTCGTCCGGAGTGGCGGAAAGGTTTCCCGCAATGTGCGGCAGGGAGACGTTCACCACCGTGGTATCCAGCACCTCCATAAAGGTGCCAAGCATCACGGAAATGGCAATGATCCAGGGGTTGACCGCAGTTTGCGACAGAGACCTCGGCATTACCGCTGAATTGGTGGTAGTCGCCATGCTGTTACTTCAGGAAAACCGTTGGCTCCACTGACATTCCGGGCCGCAGTTGATGGTTGGCGTCCTGGCCTTTATCGAACTCAATGCGCACAGGAATGCGTTGCACCACTTTCACGTAGTTTCCGGTGGCATTCTCCGGCGGTAAGAGGCTGAAACGCGCGCCCGATGCGCCTGCAAGCGATTCAACCGTTCCTTTATAGGTGTGCCCGTAGGCATCCACGCTGATATCAACCTTTTGGCCGGGACGCATGCTCTTGAGCTGCGTCTCTTTAAAGTTGGCCGTAACCCAGATATCGTCCAGGTCAACAATCGAGAACAGCGGTTGTCCTGCCTGCACCACCTGGCCCGTCTCAACATTTCTTTTGCTAAGCACGCCGGTCACCGGGGCAACAATTTTCGTGTACTGCAGGTTCAACTCAGCCTGGTCCAGGGCTGCCTGCGCTCTTTGCACTTCAGCAGTGGCTGCTCCAGCGCGGGCACGAGTCACCTTGATTTGTTCAGGGACAGTGTGCGCAGCATCGGCCTGGGCTTTTGCCTGAGTCTCGCGGCTTTGAGCGCTGGCCACCGCCGCGTTTGCCGCGTCAAGCGTCGCCCGCGCAGATGAAGCCGCAGCCACGGCAGCATCATATTGCTGGCGGGAAACTTCATCCTTCTGCACCAACTGCTCCATGCGCTTCAGGTCAGCGGCCACCTTGGTGTAATTCGCCTGCGCTTCCTGCACGCGCGCTTCCGCCGCCTGGATTTCCTTCTGCGATGAAAGAACGGCGGCATCGGCCGCTGCAAGCTGGTTGGTGCTGGTGGTAGTGGTGAGCGGGACACCTACGTGCGCCGCTATCGCATTGGCTTCAGCGGTGGCCAGGTCGGCCTTGGCCCGGTCCACAGCAACCTGGTAATCCCTGGGATCAAGCTCCACAAGCAACTCGCCTTTCTGCACAAAATCATTGTCATCGTGCAGAACACGGATTACCGTGCCCGAGACCCTGGAACTGATGGGATAGATATGACCATCAATCTGTGCGTCGTCTGTGGATTCGCGGACCGAGTAATAGTGCCAGACAAACAGCGCACCGGCCAGGAGGACAAGCGCTACAAACAAAATGATCCACTTGGCTTTGGGATGCTCGCGAAAGAAGCCGGCCCTTCGTTCACGAAGTCCGCGCAGCTTGCCGCTTTTCCGTTCATCCTCATCACGCTGGGGCTGCTTCAGCTCCTCATCCTCTTCATACGTTGGAGAGACTTTGATCGGGTCAGCCACTTATTTTCCTCCCAGAAACGCTTTTGTCTGTTTTTCCGCCACGCCCAGCGCCCGGGCCAGCGTGAGTTTGGCCACATTGTTCGAATACAGGGCCTGGATATAGGTTTCATTTGCGGTCGCCACGGATTCCTGCGCCTGAACAACGTCCAGACTCCCGGAAACCCCGGCCTTAAACCGGTCCTGGGCCTGCTTCAGCTCCTCAGCCGCCAAGCCAGTAGACTGTTTGGAGACAAGCACTTGCTGGTTAGTGCTCTCAACATCCAGCAGCGCGGAACGGACTTCCTGCTCCACCCGATTGCGCAGGTCATCAAGCTGCAGCCGACTCTGGCGCAGGTCACTTTCGCTCTGGGCCACGTCAGCTTGCGCCCTGCCACCCTGAAAAATCGGAATACGAATGCCGGCAGAAACCGTGTATGTGTTTTCAGCGCTGCTAAGGGTCTTACCAAGCACGCCGAAGTCGCCGTTGATCTGCCCGGTCGGCAGGTGTTCCGCTTTGGCGGCTTTCACTTCCAGCTCAGCAGCGCGGACGCGCGACTCCGCAGCCAGATATTCCGGCCGTTGCTTATAGGCCTGCGCGAGTGATTCCTCAAGATTGAATGGAGGCAAGGGAGCGTAAGGCACCACGTCTGTGAGCCGGAATTGCTGTGACACCGGCAATCCGATGATTCTTGCCAGGCTGAGCTTCTGCTGTTCCAACTGATTTTGCGCGGCAAGGACACGCTGCTGCTGCGTTTGCATCTGCACCTGCGCGCGTAAGACGTCAATTCCGGCGCTCACACCCGCGCGTTTCTGGTCCTGTGCCTGCTCAAAGATCGTTTTGGCGGTGTCAAGCTGTGCCTCGGCAGTATCCAATCGGGAGGCCGCAGCCACGGTCAACAGATATTGGTTTCCCACTACCAGGACCACGAGTTCCCGCGCATCCTGAAGCGTAAACTTTGCAGTCTTCTCATTTTCCGCAGCTTCATGTACCCGGTTGAGCGCACTGAAATCCAGAAAGGTCTGTGACAGCGCAGCCCTGGCGTCTATCACGTTGAAAGGACCAATCACCGGAGAGCTGAGCCCTGCCGGCAACGGAATGCCAAAGGCCGCCAGATTGATCTGCTGAATCGAATCGCTGGCCCGGCCGGAAATGTTCGGCAGCAACGTGCTCAGGCTGCGGCGATACTGCGCTCGCGCAGTGGCGCTTTGCTCCTGCGAGAGCAGCAGGCCCAGATTGTGCCGGATACCACGGTCAATGGCATCCAAAATGGAAAGTGGAACCTCACCAGGTACAGGCTTATCGACATTACCGCTGCCGCTAAACACACCCAGCGTAAGACTCCGCACCGGCGGCGGAGCGTTCGACTGTTCTGGTTGGCTTGAGTTGTTCGCCGTTTGCCCCGGCAATTGAGCGAGCGCCACGCTCGCAATCAACAGCAAAAAAGCCCCAAAAAGGACCTCCTGCGCCCTCTTCTTCACTGGCTTCCCCTTAAGTTACCGTCGTTAGATGCTCTGCCGCTCACTGTGAGGTTCATTTGTTTCCCGCCAAACCAATCGGTTGCACAACTTGCCGCTTCCCGAACTTCTGCAACGAGACAAATTAATTAACTAACTGGTTAGTTAGATTAACAGGAGATAGACAGACGATGCAAATTTAATTTCCCAAAGATCAATTTGCTGAGCTTTCGCTGCGGCTGGAAACAAAAGCGCCGGAAATTCAGAGAATTTCCGGCGCCAAATTCTTGCTTAGCTCGATGAGTTTACTGCGGGCATGGCAATGCGGAATGCGGCAGCACGGTTTCATCCGGGAAGCTGAACGCGCCGTCAATTGCGCTGGAGGTGGCTCCCATCTCAAACCACTGCAACAACGGGATGTTCTGCGGATGGTAAGTAAATGTGAAGTTCTTCTCCTTTACGGTGATGGCAGCGGTAGCGTTCGGCAAGACCTCGATTGGATCACCCTCTTCGAGATTGGCCTGGCAGACTTTTGCGTTCGCCGGCTCGCCGGGGAACTGCCAGTTCGGCGCAGGATTGCTGACGAAGGGATTGGCATACGACTCAGCCAGTTCATGGCTCAGCGCAGTCACGTCCTCGAAACCGGCGCCAAAGAGTCCTGGAGATATCCAGCTTGCGTACTGCGTGATCCAGCGATCTTCTGGGAATCCTCCATCCAGGAAGAAGGTGTGGAAGCCGAGAACGCAGCATCCACCCGGAGCATTGGGATTATTCACGTTCAAGCTGAACAGGAAGGTGTTGGGGAACAATGTCATGTTCATGCCGTTGGTGGTGAAATTGCCGAGATTAATCTCGTTCACGACTTCATTGTCAAAGAAGAAATTAAAGAGCGGCTGCAGCATGAGCACAAACGTGTTTCCGTCAGCAGCGGTGCCAGTAAAGTAGGAGCGCGCCTGGATAACGGTGCCATCGCTGAGCTGGACATTTACGAAGAACGGAACGGTGATGGTCACACGGTTCACAACCTTCGGAACCAGCAGCGTGTGCCAGTTATTTTTCATCACGTTGAAGAACTGGGCGCGGTGAACGGCGTCACCAAATTCAATATCGTGTCCGGAACGATAGTCGAGCGGCTCGAAGTTGGGAGATTCCAGAGTGAGCTTTTCAAAAGGCGCAAAAGGAACGGTCTGGAAAACAGAGCCGTCGGCATTAAGCAATTGCAGATCAACCTCAGAGATGTTTCCCGGATACACGGTGGTGCCACCCAGTTTGGGATCATTTCCCACCATGGTGAAGCGGAAATCGCGGCGCGCACTGGGGCCGGCCTGGGCCACAAACGCGCCATCGAAAGTGGCGATCGTGTTTAGGCCGTCAATTGTGGGCAGGTTAGGACGCCTGTCTGGCGCGGCAAAATGATCGTCGTTGCCGGCGCCGATCGGCACTGATTTGCTGCTCAGTCCGGCGTTCCCGGTCGCCCCGCTGACCACAGCACCAGTATCCGCATCAAGAACAACGTTCGAGCCAATGGTCAACATTCCGGGGTGGCCGGAGTTTACGTTGACAGGTCCAATGTCGCTGCCAAGGCCCGCTTGAGCGTTGGCCACGGTAGCACGGGCGATTGCGCTGTCGGCTGGCGTCTGCGCGAAACCTGAAACGGCAAACAAAAAAAGCAGGGAGAGGAACAGCATGGTAAATCGAGAGGGTCTCATTACAGCTTTCTCCTATTTAGGGGGAAATTCCTAGTTGCAGGGCCTAGAAACAATACACCTACTCTGAACGTGAGTAAATGGCCAGAGTAGGAAAATGTTTGTTCGCCAGGCGGTGAAAGCCGTGCAAACGGCGAAGCAGAGACGAAAAATAGAAAACAGGTCAAAGACCCGCATCTGCCGAATGTTCACTTTACAGATCTTAAGGATTGGTTTTTTAAGATCAGTGCAAAAGACCCGTGTGGTCTCTTTGGTTCTCACGCGGTGCAAACAAGTGCCCCTCCCCAGCGCCGGAAAATGCTGTTTTTGCGTGCATTTTTGCTGAGAATTTTCTACTATGCTGATACGCAAGCTTCTGCTGTTTCGACCAGTGGTAGGTCCATTCAAAGGCGCAAGCAGCAGCACGGCCAATGATCGCGGTGGTTTATTCGCTCGCGAAAAGTTGATCGCCCCAGTCGGGGACTGTGATGCCGTATGGGGCAACTTGAATTGATTCCAGATCGCCCGCCCCAAATTGTCTTCCATACGGTGCATTACCAAAAACAATAAGGAGTGCAACTTGATGTTGAAAAGAACCCTCTCCATCCTTGCCGTTGTTGTGTTCTCCGTTTCTCTCTCCCTGTCACAGGCTCAAACTAAAACCTACATCGTCATGGCGAAAGGCCAGGGCGCAGGCAGCACCAGCTTTGCTGCCGCTCTTGGCTCCAGCGTGGTGGCGCAGTATGACGAAATTGGCATTGTTGTTGCTCAATCCAGTGATCCCAACTTTGCAGCGCAGGCTGCCGCCCTGTCCGGCGTAGGTTCGGTAACT
This sequence comes from Candidatus Angelobacter sp., assembly GCA_035252525.1. Lineage (GTDB taxonomy): Bacteria > Acidobacteriota > Terriglobia > Terriglobales > Acidobacteriaceae > Angelobacter. The sequence continues at coordinate 8,770 of DATFDA010000057.1, forward strand.
GAAGACCAGCAAGTCCAATGGATCTCTCCGGTAGAGCAGGCGCTCAACTCAGGCGCGGCGGTAGACGACTCCGCTCTCGCGCCCAATGCTTCTGCACTTCCTCCTGCCAACCAGGAAAGCTTCAGCTCTTTTCAATGGAACCTTCGCCAGATCCATGCTGATCAGACCGCGGCAAACGGCGACCGGGGAAACACGTTAACCCGGGCGCGCGTGGCAATTCTTGATACCGGCATCGTCGCCAGTCACGTCGACATCGCAGCGAACCTTAACCTTGGACTCAGCACCTCGTTTGTACCCACGGAACCCAGCTTTGTTTACCCCTCCGACGGTACGTTCAGCCACGCAACTCACGTGGCCGGAATCGTGGCCGCACCCATCAATGGAATTGGCACGCAGGGCGTGGCCCCCAATGCCGAACTTGTAGAGGTAAAAGTTCTCCGCAACTCGGGAACTGGTTCTTTTGCCTCCATCATCGCTGGTATTGAATACGCTTCAGGTCCGCTTGTGCACGCTGATGTGATCAATATGAGCCTGGGTGCCACCTTTGATCGGAACAATGCCGGCGGAGGAAATGGGACTGGTCAACTCATCGCAGCGCTGAACCGCGCCGTCAATCACGCCACTGTGCGCGGCACCCTGATTGTAAGCGCAGCGGGCAACGAAGGTGTTGATCTGAACAGCCGGGTATTTTCGGTTCCTGCTCAGTCAGGCAACGGAATGGCGGTTTCAGCAACAGGACCAATCAACCTTGCCAACTTTGACCGGCTTGCCTCTTACAGCAACTTCGGGCAATCAGTCATCAATGTAGCCGCTCCGGGAGGAGATGCTGTTGCCGGCAATGTCCTGGATTTCGTTCTCAGCCCCGGCGGCAAGATTGGGAACTCCAACCTGTACTTCTTTGCCATCGGAACATCCATGGCCGCTCCGCACGTTTCAGGCGAGGCAGCTTTGATCGTGGGCAAGTTCGGCCACATGTCTCCGGCGCAACTGAAAGCGCGCATTCAGCAGTCAGCGGATGACATCCTGGCGCCCGGCGCCGACCCTCAGTCTGGCAAGGGGCGCATCAATGCTCTTTCAGCTTTGCAGTAGTTTCCACAAGCATGAACGCGGAGCCGGCTCAACGGCTCCGCTTTTTTTCTTCTGATGACGGCAGTTGTGAAGCATTAACGCTGTTGCTCAAGGGATAAACTCTTTCCCAACTCATTCCTGCCAACGCCTCAATTAAGATATCTGTGCAGAACGCAATTTCTTTTTCACTGTCGCTGCATCCAAGTTTCTGGCTTGAAAATGGCAGATACCGCCCCTGAGACGCCTCAAAAACCGAAGTGGCCTTCTGCGCTGCGCGCCCTGCGCCACCGTAATTATCAGCTTTTCTTCTCAGGACAACTCATTTCTCTGATCGGCACCTGGATGGATCAGGTGGCCGAATCATGGCTGGTCTATCGGCTCACCGGGTCGGCGCTGCTGCTCGGCACCGTTGCCTTTTCCAGCCAGATTCCGGTTTTCCTGCTGGCGCCCATCGGCGGCGCAGTTGCTGACCGCTGCAACCGCCGTACTATTCTGGTGGTCACACAGTCGTCCATGATGGTTCTGGCCTTCATCCTTGCCGGCCTCACGCTCACTCATCTCATCACTGTCTGGGAACTGATGGTTCTGGCAGCATTGCTGGGCGTCGTTAATGCATTTGATATTCCAGCCCGGCAGGCCTTTCTTGTGGACATGGTGTCCCGCGACGATCTGGTTAACGCAATCGCTTTGAACTCTTCCATGTTCAACGGAGCCCGCGTGGTGGGACCTGCGGTGGCAGGAATCGTGGTGGCTGCCATTGGTGAAGGATGGTGCTTCTTCGCCAACGCGGTAAGCTTCATTGCTGTAATCACCGGGTTGTTGATGATGACAATGGAGCGACCGCGCCTGAGCATTGAAGGGTCGCCGCTACAGAACATCATCGAAGGGTTTCAGTTCGTAATTCACAATGGCCCCATCCACACGCTGATGATTCTGCTTGGACTGGTGAGCTTTACGGCCATGCCTTACGCCGTGCTCATGCCGATCTTTGCCGAGGACATTCTGCACGGCGGTGCTACTGCTTTGGGAGTGCTGATGGGCTGCTCCGGTCTCGGCGCTCTTGGCGGCGCGATCGCGTTGGCGATGAAGAAGAGCCTCCAGGGATTGGGCCGCTGGGTGGCGGTTGCCTGCACCTGTTTTGGCGTCGCGCTGATCGCGTTTTCTTTTTCCCGCGTCATGTGGCTTTCTGCGCTGCTGCTCATCCCAGCAGGATTTTTCGTGATGGTGCAGATGGCTTCGTCCAATACGTTGATCCAAAGCATGGTCCCGGACCAGCTTCGCGGGCGCGTGATGGCCGTTTATTCCATGATGTTCATGGGAATGGCGCCGTTCGGGGCGCTTGTGGCCGGAAGCGTGGCCCACAAGATCGGTGCGCCCTGGACCGTGGCGATGGGAGGAATCATCGGCGCGATTGGGGGCGTTATATTCGGCTGGCGGTGGCCGGCGCTCCGTCCTGCCGCACGGGAACTGGTCATCGCCCAGCAGATGACCGGCGGCGCTCCTGCCCAGGAAATGACAGGCCGGGTCTTCAGCAAGTCGTAAGGTTCAGATTGTCGCCGCGGAAATGTGCTCGTGCACAATGCGCAAGCTGCCGTCGCTGGTGCGCTGGAAAACGTGGGTGACACGCGCATTTTCCAAGTGCTCTTCCTGCTCCTTCTGTCCAGCGGCGGAAACCCTGGTAATCTGCTCGGCGTCGAGTTGCATGATGTAAGCTGCAACGGCGCAATCCGGGCCGATCAATTCCACATCCACTTTTTCCACATGGACTTGCACCCTGGTTGTACTGGTAAGGTATTCACGTTGCCGGCGCAACACTACGAGACGCGCCGGTTCCGGACGCTTGGATGCGGTACCGAACACGCTGGCGATATCAGCATAAAAGCTTTGCCACTGATCGACCTTTTTGGCGGCAAAAAGCTCCCATACCCGGCGCACGGCGGATTCCACCTCAGAAGCGCTGAGGCTATGCATTGAATTGTCTGGGCACATAAACCTTTGTAAGCAATCTAACCCAGACCAATGCGTCCGGACAAGAAACTACTCTGGTGTCCGCAGCGCTTTTTTAAGGATTGCGATTTGGCCTCCGTGATAAATGGAATGCTGAACAATCCCGTGAAAGAGATTGTAAAAAGCATAGTTGCGTCCCGGAACTGTCTCCCCGAGCCGCTCATCGCCGAAGTTTTCAATTGCGGCAGCGAGTTCTTCTCCTCCGCGCAACGTGTTGTCGACGGTTTGCTTCCATGCTGCCGGCCCGGGATCTTTTATTTCCGGCCAGTTTTGCTCCGGCGGCATGCTCTCGACGAATGGCGGCATGGGCACGCCTTTCATGCTGCCTTGTGCGTGCCTGATCCACGTGCCAATATGCAAGGTCAGTTCCCAGATGGAATGCGCTGCCGCCAGAGGACGGGAGATTCCCTGCTGGTTGTTTACATCGGCAAGAAGTTCGCTCAGCGAAGCACCGTGCCACGCTTCTCCTGTAAATGCGCGACGGAGTTGTTCTGCAATCCGAGTGCATTCTGTGTTGGTTGCGATGGTAGTAGCCATGGGTTTTCAGATGAGGAGATTGCCCATCTTGATGCAGGAAAATCTCTTCTGCTTTGCGGAGAGAGCGCCCTAGTTTTGCGAGATGGGACTTCCTGAAATTAAAAGCCCTGCTCACCTTGCAAGCAGGGCTCAAAGATAATGCTTGTGTTCTAGCTTGTTACGTATCTCCCGGCCTCAAGCACACGATTCGCAATCTGCTGGGTAAGAGCAATGGTATTGAATGGTTCATACTTGAAAAGACGGCGTAAGATCACCAACTGCGTCCGCAGCATGTCACCTTCAGCCACGGCAGCCAGGACCTTGCGCGCTGAAGCTTCCAGGTTATCCATTGCCTTCGCCAGACTGACCTGAGTCATGGCAACGGCCACTTGAGACTTCACTTCGCCCTGGCGCTCAATCAACTTCTGGGTGCGCAGCACGACGGAGTCCATGGCAAAAATATCGATCACCATGTCGGCAATTGCGGCGAGTATCTCCTGCTGGTCGGCAATGGCCATCATGTATTTCTGTGACGCCGCTCCCGCCAGCATCAGCGCGACTTTTTTTGCATTCGCTACAAGCGCGCGTTCGGCAGACAGAGCGCCTTCGAGCGTTTCACCGGTGCTGGGCCCGGACATGATCTCATCCATGAGTTTTTTGATCGCCGGCATCAGGGCAAGCTGTCCGCTCATGGCGCGCTTCAACAGCCATCCGGTGATGATCATGCGGTTGATCTCATTCGTCCCTTCAAAGATGCGATTCACGCGCGAGTCACGATACGCCCGCTCCGCCGGATACTCCTCAACAAATCCGTAGCCGCCGTAAATCTGCACCGTCTCGTCCACCACATAGTCAAGCATCTCTGAGCCAAAGACTTTCAGGATGGAGCACTCCACCGCATATTCTTCAATGTTCTTCGCGGTCTGCTTGTACACATCGGGCGAGTTCTTGTCGATCTCCGCCATGGCAGCATCAATCATTCCCACGGTGCGATAGGACATTGCCTCGCCGGTAAAAATGCTCGTGGCCATGTTGGCGATCTTCTCTTTGATCAGACCGAACTCAGAAAGCGTCTTGCCAAAAGCCTTGCGCTGTTTGGCATAAGCGACAGCGTTGTTTAGAGCGTTGCGTGCCCCGCCGACCACTCCGGCTCCTAATTTGTAGCGGCCGATGTTGAGCGTGTTGAAAGCAATCACGTGGCCCTTGCCGATTTCGCCTAGCAGGTTCTCTTTGGGAATGCGGCAGTCGTTCAGGATGATGGGTGTGGTAGATGACCCGCGGATGCCCATCTTCTTCTCTTCCGCGCCGTTCTGGAAGCCGGGCGAATTGCGCTCCACGATGAACGCCGAGAACTTCTCGCCGTCAACTTTGGCGAAGATGATGAACACGTCAGCAAAGCCGCCATTGGTGATCCACATCTTCTCACCGTTCAGGATCCACTCCTTGCCATCGGGTGAGAGCACGGCCTTGGTGCGTGGGTTCATGGCATCCGATGCGGAGGTTGATTCCGAGAGCGCATAAGCAGCAATCCATTCACCGCTGGCCAGCCTGGGCAGATATTTCTGCTTCTGATCCGGCGTACCGAAGTAGACGATTGGCAGAGTCCCGATTCCCACATGGCCGCCGAAAGCCACGCTGAAGCTGCCATTCACTGATATATGCTCAGCAATAATCGCAGACGCGATCTTGTCCATGTCGGACCCGCCGTAAGCTTCCGGAATATCCACGTTGCCGATGCCGATCTCGCAGGCCTTGCGGATCAGTTCGCGCGTTACGGCGAACTCCTTGTGCTCAATCTTCTCCGCGTTCGGCAGGATCTCATTCCTCGCGAAGTCCTGTGTCGTCTGGACGATCTGCTGGTGCTCCTCGCTCAGATCTTCCAGCGTGAACACCTGCTCGGTGGTGTGCTCTTCAATCAGGAAGCTGCCACCTTTGAGTTTCGTCTTGTTTGGGACTGCTACCGTTGCCATAACTCTCCTCTTTTTAACCACAAAGGACACGAAGGAACACAAAGGGTCATTTCCACCCGGTGCCTTCAACCAGTCGTTTTATGCCGTCCTTTAGGTGTAAAACGTTGAAATTGATAATCAAGCCCAGCTTCTTTTTGCTGAGCTTCAGATACGAAATAACCTGGGCGACATGGACCCGGGAAATCTCTTCCACTGATTTGAGTTCCACAATGACAAGCTCATTCACCATCATGTCAATGCGGTATCCGATATCCAATTTCACACTTTCGTATACCACCGGAAGCGCAAGTTGCGTTTCAACTTTGAGTCCCGCAGTCCTCAACTCATGTGCAAGGCAGGCCTCGTAAGTACTTTCGAGCAGGCCAGGACCAAGAGCTGAATGGACCTTCAGCGCACATTTAATCACCACATAACTGATTTCGTGCGCTGACAATGCTTTCGCAGTAGCTTGTCCCGGCATTCCTTGGTGCTTCCTTCGTGTCCTTTGTGGTTAATTCTTCTAGTTGAAGTTCTCAATAATCCCAGCCGCTCCCATGCCACCGCCGATGCACATGGTCACAATGCCGTACTTCCCGTTCTTACGTTTTAACTCGCGGATGATCGTCGCCGTCAGCTTGGCGCCGGTGCAGCCCAGCGGATGACCAAGAGCAACCGCC
>DATFDA010000058.1:0-3772 GCA_035252525.1 Candidatus Angelobacter sp.
CCGCAGGAGTGTTCGACTCCTGCAGTGCTGTCGGGTTGGGCGTAGTACCGGGGACGCTCGGCTGGGTGTGAACTTGTCCGGTAACGGCCTCATCCAGCTTGATGTTGTTCCGCTCCAGCGTCTGGGCGGTATCTTTATCCAACTGAACGCGCGACTTCGCATAATTCGTCATGGCGGCGACGAGGTTGGACTCCGCCTGGGCCAGATCACGCTCGTCGGAGAGAACAGCCAGGTACGTTGACGCACCCAGGTTGTATTTCTTCTGCTCGGCATCAAGCGTCTGGGCCGCCAGTTCACGCGCCTGCTTTGCAGCGACTACGCGTGCCCGGTTCTGCTCCACCGTGAAAGCATCATTGCGGACCCCGATGGCAATCTGGTTTTCAAAAGCCTTCAAAGAGAGCTGTGATTGACGATACTCAAGTTGCGAGCGAGCGGCCGTAGCCTGGGCTGCACGGTTTCCCAAGGGTATCTGGACATTGAGGGCTACGCCTTTATTGGGACCGCTGGAATTGAACAAATTGGTAAAGGCATCGCCAAACCCAGTTGTCGGAATGGTTCCGGGAAGCAGGCACCCTGAATTTGCAGGCGTTTGTCCGGGACCGCAAGTCGCCCCCGGATTCTGAGCCCCAGCCAGCGAGGTTGCGCCATAAAAACCGACAATATCAACCGTGGGCAATAATCCATTCCTGCTGCCTTCCAGGTTGATCTGACTGTTCTTTAAGCCAATTTTTTGCTGAACGTAGTCCGGCCGGTTTTGCAGGGCTTGCTGGATCAGGTCTTCAACCGGCGGCAGATTTTCCTGGGCTGGAATCTGAACTGTATCTGTGGGAATCACCTCCGCCTGCATGAGCGGCGAATTGGCCGGCAGGTCCCGAGTGAGCGCATTCTTCATGGTGAGCTGCTGGAGTTGAAGATTGGTCTGGGAGACAATCAGGTCCTGCTGCGCCGATGCCACGGTGCTCTGCGCCCGCACCACGTCCAACGGAGCCAGCGTACCGATCTGTACCTGCTTCTGGTTGTCGCCCAGTGTTTTTTGCGCCAGGGCCAGAGAACGTTCTTTTACTTTCACGTCCTGGTAGGCATTAACCAGGTCCCAATAGATATTCTCAATCTGGCTCACCGTGGAAATGACCTGGTTGCGAAATCCTTGTTCAGTAATTTGCCGGGTGTTCTTGGCCTGGCGGATAAAACGGGTATTCAGTTTCGGACCAAACCCCTGCAAAAGGTGTTGACGAAGCTGAACGGTAAAATTTGAACTCAGTGCGGGATTGGTCGTGCTGCGCAGGTTGTTTGAAGTAGAACGGGAGTTATTGATGGTAACGTTCAGCAGCGTGCCCGGTGAGAACCCCTGGGTGTAGCTAAAGTCGCCCACGCCCTGGTTTTGCGAGAGAACATTGGTACCTGTGAGAACAGTGGTTGTTTGTGGTGCTGTGGAATGGTTGATCTGGAAATTGGCAGAAAGAATGGGATCGAAATTGTCCGGCGAAGGACCAGAGCCGCTAGTGGAACCCACAATTCCTCCGGCACCCGCTCCCGCGCCGCCCGCTCCTGCCGTGGTACCGCCAGCTCCTGCACCGGTTACACCGGCCCCAATTCCACCTACTCCGCCTCCGGGGGTATTGGAAACCACTCCGGCATTCACACCGAGAGGTGAGCCGCCCGATTTGGTGCGCAGAATATCTGTATCGGCAATGGGCAAGTTATAGCGCGCCACGGCAATATCGAGATTGTCTGCCACGGCGATGGCAATGGCATCATCGAGGGACAACACCAGCTTGCCGTTTTTGATCAGGTCTTCAAGCTTGGGTGCGTTGGTGAACGCCGGCGGCGGTACCTCCCGCGGCATATAACGGGCAAATGGATTGGGGAGAAGAGGGGCCGGCTTGGAATAATCGACACCGGTCACCTTGGGCAGCGATCTTGGCTGAGGAGCGCTGGCCATGTTTGAATCCGGCGGGGCAGCAGGTTTCTGCTGTGTAGTTGCAGGTGTTCCCGATGTTCCAGACTGCGCCTGCGGCAGCACTGATAGGGTGGTATTTCCCTGCTGTGCCATCGCAGTAAAACTGAACACGCACACCAGAGCAATCAATTTTTTCCAGAAATTACTTCCGATCAAAACCACGGGCATTCTTCTTCTCCCAGACGTGCAACGGTTGTTGGCGTAATGTATAGAGACTGAACTTCTCCGGTTTCCGTCACCCAGAATACGCAGAAACATCATTAACAGTTCCAGCGCGTGAAATGGATGTGAGTGGCGGAAACGGGATAGTATATCGGCTCAACTATGCCTGCGGGCGTTAAAAAGTGTTTTGTCAGGTACATGGAACGCAATTTGAAGCTCACGCTGGCGTATGACGGCCATGATTTTGCAGGATGGCAGGTACAGCCGGATCGGGCCACCATTCAAGGCATGCTGGTGTCCGCTATCGAACACCTGACGGGGGAAAATACATTACCTCAAGGCTCGGGACGAACGGATGCGGGCGTCCATGCCCTTGCTCAGGTGGCAAGTGTTCGAATCCGGTCACCAATTCCCGTGAGCAATCTGCGAAGAGCATTGAATGACACGCTTCCTGAATCCATTCGCATCCTGGATGTTCAGGAATCGCCAGCGGATTTTCACGCGCGTAAGTCGGCACGGGCAAAGACGTATTGTTACCGCATTTATCGCGAAGAGGTCTGCCCGCCTTTTCTTGCCCGCTATGTCTACCATCATCCCTTTCCGCTTCAAGAAGAGTTGATGATCCAAAGTGCCGCTGAAGTGCTTGGTGAGCATGATTTCACTTCCTTTGCGGCTGTTGATCCGCAGAGAAATCGTGAAAATGTGGAACTCAGCAACGTTCGCACCATCTTCCAATCGCAATGGCAACGCGAAGGTGCCGAACTGATCTACACCGTCAGAGGTAACGGATTTCTGCACCACATGGTTCGTAACCTGGTAGGGACATTTCTCATGGTCGGCAAAGGAAGCCTGACCAGGCAAGCCGTCAAGAGAATATTGGAAGCACGCAATCGTTCAGCGGCGGCAGCTACCGCGCCCGCGAGCGGGCTGTTTCTGGTCAGCGTAGAATACTGAGAGCAAACGCTATGAATGCGATTCAAGCCGAGCTTGCGCAAGCTGTCATCACAGTTCGTAATCCCGCCTCGCAGAAAGAGGTGGGCACGGTTCCCATCTTTTCTGCCGATGAAATCACGGCTGCCGTGGAGCGCGCCGGCGCCGCTCAGGAACGTTGGGCGGCAACTCCGATTGGCGCCCGGCTGAAAGTTATTCGCCGATTCCAATCACTGCTGTGCGAACAGAAGGATGAAGTTGGGGCAGTGATTACCCGCGAGGCCGGCAAGCCGCTGGCGGAAGCCCTGTCCACGGAAATACTGGTGGTGCTGGACGCGGCAAAGTACCTGCTCAAGAACGCTGCCGAATTTCTTTTGCCCGAGCGCGTGCCGCATGCCAATCCGGTAATGAAGCTTAAGAAAGGCATGTTGCTGCGTGAGCCCTATGGAGTCGTCGGGATCATCAGCCCGTGGAACTATCCCTTCAGCCTGCCATCCATCCAGACGCTCACGGCGCTGGTAACTGGAAATGCTGTGGTGCTGAAGCCATCAGAGTTCACCCCGTTTTCATCACTGGAGTTGCAGCGGCTTTTGCGCCAAGCCGGGCTTGATCACGACCTGATGCAGGTGGTTACAGGTGAAGGCGCAGCGGGAAGCGCGTTGCTGCAAGCGAACATCAGAAAATTGATCTTCACTGGAAGTGTTGCTACGGGGAAGAAAG
>DATFDA010000059.1:0-2331 GCA_035252525.1 Candidatus Angelobacter sp.
TGTGCCGGCGGCTCCGGAGTTGCTTCTGCCATTGCTGGAGGTTGTTCCTTTGCAACTGCTGGCATACCACATCGCACTGCTCCGGGGATGCGATGTGGATCAGCCAAGGAATTTGGCGAAATCAGTCACGGTTGAGTAACAGGTTCCGAACCCAGATGTCCGGGTTAGCTCATGCCACTGCTGGAGAAAATGACATGCCGTTGAATCCTGTGGAACGTCGCAAGATGCCGCGGCTGCCTATGGAAGTCCTTGTGCGCATCAAGCTGCCAGACACCTTCTCTGAAGTTTTTGGTGAAACGCGCAACGTCAGCGCTGGCGGAATTTACTTTATCACCCGCAGTGACCGTCTTGTGGCCGGACAGGAACTGGAATGCCTGCTGATCCTCCCGGAAAAGCTCACCATGGCTCCCGGCCCGGTTTTAGTAACTGCGCATGGCAAGGTGCTGCGCATACAAAGAGATCCTTCCAATGACCGGTTCGGCGTTGCCCTGGAAATCTCTGGTTACGATTTTTCCGGCAAGGGACAGAATTCTTCTTCGCAACCGGCTTCTAGAGCGTATTGAGCTGTCGCAAAAGGCAAGGATTCCCTGGAACCTGAAGAAATTGAGCCGGTCATGTCTGTGTGGTTCCACATCATGACCGGCTTTTTTTGCCGGGCCGCAGTTTCTCAGCCCATCCAGATCAGCAGCGCACGATGTTCTCGCCTTCGAGTCCTTTCGTCGCGTTGCGGGTGTCTATCACCAGGCTGGATTCTTTGACAATCCTGGCATAGTCGTAATCTGAGTGATCGGTCACAATCACGACTGCGTCATACTGCTCAAGGTCAGTCAACGGGGTATTGGTCATCTGCAGGTCGTACTTGCGTCCCCTGCCTACATAGGCGAAGTAAGGATCGTTGTAAAACACCTGCGCACCACGCTGCTGGAACAGTTCAATCACCGTCAGCGAAGGTGATTCCCGCAAGTCGTCGATATCTTTCTTGTAAGAGACGCCCAGTACCAGGACTTTAGCGCCGTTCAGGGTCTTCTTCATTTTGTTGAGCGCTTCCGCCGTATGGTTGATCACGTGATACGGCATGCTCAGGTTGATTTCACCGGCCAGTTCGATAAAACGTGTATGGAAGTCGTACTCTTTGGCCTTCCATGAGAGATAGAACGGATCAAGAGGAATGCAGTGCCCGCCAATGCCCGGCCCGGGATAAAACGGATGAAACCCAAACGGCTTGGTGGATGCCGCCTGGATCACTTCCCAGATGTCGATTCCCATACGGATACACAGCAGCTTGAGTTCATTCACCAGGGCGATATTCACGCAGCGGTAGATGTTTTCAAGCAGCTTGGTCATCTCCGCCACTTCTGGTGCTGAAACCGGCACCGTGCGGTTAAAAATGCTGCCATAGACGGCGCTGGCCAACTCGGTTGCTGTTTTCCCCACGCCGCCGATCACTTTCGGGATGTCGCGGCGCGCCACTGTGTCATTGCCGGGATCTTCGCGCTCCGGCGAGAAAGCAACATAAAATTCGTTGCTTCCGGCGTTGCCGTTTCGGGATGCCTTCAGCCCGCGTGAATTCTTCTCCAGAATCGGGATCAGCAGTTCCTGCGTGGTGCCTGGATAAGTTGTGCTTTCCAGGATGATGAGCTGTGCCGGCCGCAAATGGGGAGCTATGGTTTCAGCGGTCTTGACTATGTAACTCAGGTCCGGCTCGTGATGTTCGTTGAGCGGCGTGGGAACGCAGATCATTACCACGTCCATCTCAGAAATGACGGAAAAATCTGCCGTGGCCTTGAAGCCGTTCGCCTGCGCTGCCTGGATCTCCGTGGACGGGATACGCACAATGTAAGAGCCGCCGCTATTCAGCGCTTCGACCTTTGCCTTGTCGATATCGAATCCGGTCACGCGAAATTTCTGTTCGCTGAATAACAGGGCTAGCGGAAGCCCCACATAGCCCATCCCAATGATGCCTATTTTTGCGAAGCGAGTCTCAATGTTGGTTTTAAGCAGGCCGGCGCTGCTCATGTTCCACGTAGGAGCGGTAGTATTCATAGCAATCCTGTTCAGTGCATTTTTGCTGCCACTGCGGTGCAACCTGATTCCTTCTCGCACAAAATCATGAAGAGCTTGGAAATCCAATAGTTTGTCGCACTCATACGCTGGCTTCTGATTCTCCGAGCACGCCAAATGCGACTGTGAAACCATTTGCATCACCGTATGATCACGGCGTCCTTTGGCTCGTTTTGTTCCCAAGTTGGGCTTGCATGTGAAATAGTTTTCACGTCCATCTACCCCAGATCCGCCCAATCTCCGTTTCCCCCTTATTCACAAGCAATTGCT
>DATFDA010000060.1:0-8181 GCA_035252525.1 Candidatus Angelobacter sp.
CTCTCATTCCATGCCCGTGGTGCGTTACCTCTGCGACCGCATCGCCGTCATGCGCGCAGGTGAAATCGTGGAACTCGGAGACACTGAGCAAATCACCTCACGCCCCACTCATGAATACACACGCACGCTGATAGCTGCCACTCCGGAACCAGAGTTTAAGTTGAGTTAGCTCCAGACTGAAAGCCGGAAGGATTGCAAGAAACGTCAAAATTGCCAAAGATTGGTGATTGAAAATCGCCACTCTCGGAGTAACTGCGCTCAATTTGGATTCTTTGGCATCTTGTCAATTCTGCCAATTTCTTGCCGCTCCGTTTCCTCCCCTTACTCCGTATTTCAAAGGTTTTGTCTCCATCTGCGATGGTGTTGCGGGGCTGACCGCTGATTGCTGAGTGCTGAATGCTGATTGCTGAAATGCCTGCTACTGTTTCCCCAACAACCTGATCCGTCCATTAAACGTCCTGTGCGCCTGCCCAAACAGTGTGCCAAAGGTTGGTGAATCCACGTCATTGTCCACAGCCGGAGCGTTGGCGCTGTTGGTCACATTCTCAATTCCAACCCGCGCTGCCCAGCGATAGCCATGAAATGTGAACTTCTTTTCTATCGCGGGATTTAGCGTGAAGAAATGCGGCAGGCGAAATACACCCGGCGGGTTCACGATCTGGCCGAAGTTGTTCACCGTCGCAAAAGGAAAACCGGTGCGATAAAGCAGCGAGTAGGCAAAATCAAACTTTTTGAACTTCCACAATGACGGCAGCGGCGTTGAGCCCCAGGACGTTACCTGATTGGGTGCGTCCCACGGCAGCGGCCCTCCTGCCTGCGTGCCGCTGGTGAAATTGTCAATCCCGAAATCGATGCTCTCATTGGAGCGTGCATTCGAGCGTGTGTAAGAAACCAGCATGGGATAGCCGCGTTTGAATTCTTTGCGCACTGTGATCTCGGCGCCATCGTAGCGGTCGGTTTTCTGGTGGCCCAGCAGGAAAGTGCCATTGGTCTGCGGCTCATACGCCCACACGTTGGTGCCGTGGCGGCTGAGAAAATTCACGCGCGCATAAACTCGCCCCGGCAGTCGCCGTTCCAACCCCACGCTCCAGTTCACAAAGCGCGGCAGCGTGAGCAGTCCTGGATCGGCAATGAAAGTACCTGGAATGATGGCTGGCACAGGCGATAAAAACTCATCTACTCGCGTTCCCTGCGCCGCCTGCCCCACCTCAAACAGGTTTGCGCGATCGTAATAGATCCCCACGCCGGCCGAGAGTTTAGTTTCACTGGCGGCATCCAGCATCGCCGAACCCGCGATGCGTGGTGAGAATACGTCGCGATCAACAAAACTGTCATGGTCCCAGCGCACGCCGCTCTCAACTGTAACGCGATCAAACCCGGTCCAGCGGTCCTGCACAAAAGCGCTGGATTCCACTGTGCTCAGACTGAAATGGGGAACATTGGTGAAAGTTATAGTGCGCAGCAATGCTCCGTTGATGTCCTGGAACAGCAGCGGATTGCGCGTGGCCTGCCCGTTAAACAGCACCCGGTCAACGCGGCCACCCACCGTGAATTGGTGCTTGCCCAGAAACGTCCACGGCCTCAGATACAAATTCCCAAACGCCTGTGAGCGCGCTGAGCCCGTATCACTGTGCAGATAGTAGTTCCCCTGCCGCCCCGTGGGTGTGAGCAAGTAATCCTCAAATCCCTGCGGCAGCACCAGGCTCTTGGTGTCATGCTGTCCCACTCCGAACTCGAGCAGTGTATTTCCGGCAATGGTGATCTGGTCCTTCACCGTAAACAGGTCCAGCCGGGAATGCTGGTTGGTGGAAACGCTTACCGGATCAAATGGGGTGATCCCGGCATCGCTTGCGTTAAACACGTTCACCAGCGCACTGGCCGTAACTACGTTTCCGGGCGTCAGATTCAGCCGAAGTCGCGCCATGTCAGCCGTGCGCCACTGGCGCGTGCTGTCCGCTCCGTCAGGAAGCTCCTTCACAATGCTGAGATCGTTCTCCCCTTCGTGGGACACGTCAAACCACAGCTTGTCTTTGATCAGCGGACCGGAAAAATAGGCGCGCGGCGTCCAGTTGTTCAGATGGAAGCCTTTTACATTCTGAAAAGTCGGAATGAAATCCGTGGCATTGAAGCGGAACTTGTTGTCCCCATCTTGGAGTTCCAGATCGGTTAATCCACCCGATCCTTTGCCGAACTGCGCTGAGTAGCGGCTGCTGCGCACAGCAATTTTCCGTAGCGCATCCGGGTTCATGCGCACGCCCAACGCGCCCGACGCAGGCTGGCTTACCTCAAAACCGTCCAGATAGTCCTGCACCTGCTGCGTGCTCGACCCAGCCACGTGAATCTGTCCGCCGTTGTCCGCTATTACGCCGGGAATAAACGGCAGCACGTTGCGGTAATCGCGCGTGGTGGGATAAGGAATGGTGGCAATGTCTTCCACCGTCAGTGATTGCGCTGTTGAAACCTGCTCGGGATCAATGGGTGATGACTGGGCCCTGACCTCAACTTCCTCGCGGTATTCGCGCACCGGCTCCAGTCGCACCTCCACCGGGACCGTCGCTCCCGCCGGGACCTCCACTTTGTCAACTAAAGCCGTGTAGAAACCTTCCCTCCGTACAGATAATTTGTAAGATCCTGCGGGAAGCCGGTCCAGCAGAATGTGCCCGGTTGGCGTCGTGTGCTCGGAAACTGTTTTTCCATTCTGCTGCAGCGTTACCACCGCAGACGCCAGAGGCTGGCCGTTCTGGTCGGTCACGGTTACGTCCAGCTTTCCTGCAGGAGAAGCCTGCCACATGCCTGCGGCTGCACCGGTGGCTATAAGGCACCAGAGTAGAAGGATGGTCGAGCCACGATGCTTGGCTTTTGTAAGCAAGTTGAAACCCTGCGGGCAGGTCCCGCCGAAGCCCCTGTACTTTTCGGCGAAAAGGATAAGAGTATTCTATTCCCACTGAGAGAAGCGTTGCTAGAAGTCACTGGGCCATGACCCTAAGCCTCGGAGAAGGTATCGGATGGTTCGAGCTTAACGACTCGCCTTTTCGGTAGCTTTTCTTAACGCTTTTCTTGTTGCTTCCATCGTGAACTTTGACGTCGCACTTCTGCAGATACGCGCGGCCGGCAGTAATCAGGCCAGGAATCTTGAAATTGGCCTCGAGAACTGCCGCAAAGCAAAGGCGCTGGGCGCGGATCTGGCCGTTTTCCCGGAATTGTGGAATATAGGCTGTTCGCCTGCACCGCTCGACAATGAAGGACGACGTCGTTGGATTGATTCCTCCATCTCTCAGAAGAGCAGCTTTCTTCAAGCTTTCTCTGAACTCGCTCGGGAACTCAATCTCAACATAGCGGTCACGTTCCTCGAAAAACATCAGCCTCTTCCCCGGAATTCAGTTTGCATCTTTGATTGCAACGGCGCTGTAGCGCTCAAATATTCCAAGGTATTTATTTGCAACTTTGGACAGGATGAACTCTCACAGCCCAACCCGCAGCCTGGGGAAATTGGTTGTGACCTGAATTGCAGCCCCGGCGACTCATTCGATGTCTGCACTTTGAAAGGCGCTGCAGGACAAGCGAGAGTAGGCGCCATGATCTGCGCTGACCGCGAGTTTGCTCTCCCGGCAAATCAATTGATGCTGAATGGAGCCGAGCTGATTGTCGTGCCGAATGCCTGCACATGGGACGAGATTCGCACGGCCGGACTCAAAACGCGAGCATTTGACAATCTGGTCGGAATCGCAATGGCCAATTACCCGCTGCCGCAGTGCAACGGTCAGTCGCAGGCGCATAGCTGCGTAGCATGGAAAGATGGCCGGGGCGCTAGTACGCTGATAGCCACTGCGGGAGAGCACGAGGAGATTTTGCTCGCATGCTTTGATATGGATGAGATTCGGTCATTCAGGGAAAGGGAAGCTTGGCGGCTAAACTACCTTCGGTCACGGCCCTTGATCCGGTGAGCTTACTCAGTAGCCCCCGGCGCTGACTCCACCACAATCGCCTGCGATTTCCGGGCCTCCGGCTTATTCGCCGGCTCGCCTCTCGGCTCCATGGGGCGCGCCGCCCGCTCATCGAATTTCCCGAAAATCATCTTGCCTGCGGTTGTTTGCAGCACAGATGTCACTGCGATGTCCACGTTTTTGCCGATCAGCTTGCGCGCGTTGTCCACCACCACCATAGTGCCGTCATCCAGGTAAGCCACGCCCTGGTTGTACTCCTTGCCTTCTTTCAGGATGAACACTCGCATGATCTCGCCCGGCAGCACAATCGGTTTCAAAGCGTTGGCCAGTTCGTTGATGTTCAGCACATCCACGCCCTGGAGCTGGGCCACTTTATTCAGGTTGAAATCGTTGGTGATGATTTTGGCTTCGTAAGCTTTGGCCAGCTCAATCAATTTCAAATCCACTTCGCGAACGGCGGGAAAATCGTCTTCGACAATCTGGACGTTTACCGTGACAATCTTCTGCACCCGTTGCAGAATATCCAGACCGCGTCGTCCCCGGTTGCGCTTCAGCGAGTCTGCGGAATCCGCCACAAGCTGCAACTCGCGCAAGACGAATTGCGGAATCACCAGGATGCCGTCCAGAAAACCCGTTTCCGCGATGTCGGCGATGCGCCCGTCAATAATCACGCTGGTATCCAGAATTTTGAAGCTCTTGCGTCCCTGTTTCTCCGCTCCAAAGATTCCGCCCAGCGCGGCCAGGTTCAGCAGGTCGCCTTTGTTTGCGCCCACCACCAGCCCCACGTACGACATCAGCAGCATCACCATGAGCTGCATGAATCTTTGCGTTTCCGGATGGGTAATGCTGTTTCTCAGGACTACGCTGAAAAGATAGGCGCCAAGAATGCCCAGGATGCTTCCGATGACCGCTCCGATCAGGCGCTTCAGGCTCACAATGCGCAGCCGCATCTCAAAGCCGACTACGATCACGCTCATGGCGATGCCTGCCGCAAAAGCAGGCCAGCCTCGGAGTCCGAAGGGATGCAGGAATAAGCAGGTGACGGTTACAACAACAATGAAAACAGAACGTATGATCCAAAGGTCCATAAGGACCCCTCCCGACCGGGGCCACCGCTGGTTAAGCTGATATGAATATAAACAACACGCAGTGCCTTGGAATAACTAGCTGCCCCACACAGCTTTATACGGAGCAATAAAAATGAATAAAAACGCCCCGTTTCTAAGGTCGCGCTCAGTATACATCAGTTCACACGCTGGCGTGGCGGCATCTTCCTGGTTATTAAGCGGGAAAATGCGCACAAATCCTTTGCTGTTGACCCGGCGCTCCTCTACGCGGCATCTTCTTTGCATGCTTTGAAAAAGCAGTGGCTGTCCCTTACTCTCCATCAAAAAATTGGCCGAAAGTAGATGAGCGGCCCGGTCATCCCTGGGTATTGGGGTTGACTTGAAAGCCGGCGCCCAAAATCTCGGGGGAGAAAAGGCGCCGGTTTTTTCTCCTTGCACTGTTGCGCCCGCACTCTCGCCGCAGGCAACCCGCAGTCGGGGGTTACTCTCTGCACAAGGGTAATGTTGCCGTGGCGCGCAGGAATGTGCGAGAGTATCGATTCGCAAGATACATGTTAATGTTAGGGCCGCGTACGCATGCGTGCCGGCGACAAGGTGACACATGGCAAAGAAAACTCAAGCGCGCACGTACGACGAAGCGGTAGCATGGCTCCGCGAGCATGGCTTTGACATTCTTGAAGCTCCCGGAACGCAGAACCGCATTTTCCTCAAGAAGCTGAACTGTTCGGCTGCCATTGAGAAAACACCTGAAGGCGGCGTGCGTATCTTCGCCAAGCCCGGCTATCTGATTGGCAGCGAGATTTCACGGCTGATTGACAAGGGCTACCAGAAATTTTTGAAGACCACCAAGACTGAGGTGCCGGCCACGGCCGATCATCTCAAGGCTCTGCATGAATTTTCTGAGGAGCTGCGCGAAGCCGTGGGCGACGTTAGTCTTTACAATGAATCTCTGGGCACCGTGAGTGATCGCTACGTGTATGACCGCGTAAAAGACCGCGACCTGCCTGAAGCCCAGCGGCCAAAACGCGCCTGGGAGAACAAGCAACCTGAAACCAGCCCCAAACGCGCTTAGTGTCCCCCATCCAGCTCTCTTATTCAGCGCTGCCGGATTCCGAGTAGCAGCCGGTTTTGACATTTCTCTGGCAAGCTCCTAGACTGCTTTTCCGACCGAGGATTTGCAGTCTATTTTGATTTGCAAGAAGGAGAACCAGCCTATGATCCGGAATATTGTTCGGATAATCACTGTGCTTTGCGCGCTCGGCGTGTTGAGCGGGATCACGTTTGCCCAGGCGGGTGGGACAGACCAGAGCACAACCAGCAGCAGCACGAAAAAGTCAAAGATGGCCAAGAAGTCCAGCAGCAAGAAAGTTGATGTCAATTCCGCAACCAAAGAGGAACTGACGGCCACTGGTATTGACGAAGCCACCGCCCAGAAGGTCATTGATGGCCGCCCCTACAAAACCAAGCGCGACCTCGTGACCAAGAACATCCTCACCCAGGACGAGTATGACAAGGTCAAAGATCAACTGGTGGCTCACGGCGGAAAAGCTAAAAAGGGCGCGAAGAAGGATACTGGCGCCACCCCAAAGTAGCTGCTTTAGGATTTTTCTTCGGCGCTCCGCGTGGAGCGCCTTTTCTTTTGCGCCATCCTGCCTTCCTCTTTCCACTCTACGTCAAACACCTGCACCGGCTCTGATCTCCCGCGCACACGGCGGGCCCGCAATTTGCGCAGCTTAAATTCAGCTCCCAGCTCGTCCGCCGTTGATTGCGAAATCAAAACCTGCGCGCCGGCTGCATCGTCCATCAGGCGCGATGCAATGTTCACCGCGTCTCCCACTACCGTGTAATCGAGTCGCCGTGGCGAACCGATGTTTCCCGCCGTAGCTGTTCCGGTATTGATTCCTATGCCCACAGCCAGTTCGGGCCAGCCTCGCGCTGCCGCATCGCGATTCATCTCCGCTACCATGCGTTGCACCTGCACTGCCGACCCCACGGCGTTTGCGGCATCGTTCTCCTTGGAGATCGGCACGCCAAAGACCGCCATCACCGCATCGCCGATATATTTGTCAATCATGCCGCCGTGGTCCAGGATCACGTCTGTCACGCGCGTGAAATATTCATTCAGCACCTCCACCACCCGCTCCGGTTCAGTGCGTTCGCTGAACTGGGTAAAGCCGCGTATATCGGCAAACATTACACTCACCTTCTGATTAACGCCGCCCAGCCGGATCTGCGGATTCGCCGCCACCATGTCCGCTACTTC
The DNA here is from genome assembly GCA_035252525.1 of Candidatus Angelobacter sp. Taxonomy (GTDB): domain Bacteria; phylum Acidobacteriota; class Terriglobia; order Terriglobales; family Acidobacteriaceae; genus Angelobacter. The sequence goes on from DATFDA010000060.1 coordinate 7,275, forward strand.
CGGCGCCAGGAAACGCTCCAGCGCCAGGCGCTGTTCCGCCTGCTGCGCAATCTTCCGGTGAGCTACCACATTGTCAATGGCTGCGCCGGCCTGTGCTGCCACCAGGGAGAACACATTCAGTTCTTCCTGCGTGAACGCGCCCGGCTTGTCCATGTTGTCCACGTAAACCATGCCAAAAAGCCGCTTCGCGCCCAGCAGAGGCGCGCACATGGCGGAACGCAATCCGGAAATCTTCAGGCTCTCGCTGCCGCTGAACCGCTCATCAGCGCTGAGATCATCAATCAGAATGGGCTGCCGCTCTTTTCGTATCAAGTCGAGCACGCTTTCGCTGAGCATGATCTGTGACTGGCTTCCTGAGTGTGCGGGATCGCGATAGACCACTTCGCTCTGCTGCATGACCTCGCCGGACTCGTCAAATAACATCACGAAACCGCGTTCCACGCCTTCAATCATTGACGTCAGCGTAATCACCTGCCGGCTGATGTCTTCGAGGGAAAGCTTTGAGTTGAGCGCCTTGCCCGCCTCATACAAGACAGTTAGCAGATAGTTTTCACGCTCCAGCTTGCGGGCCCGGCTCGCCAGATCGCCTGAGACATCTGGCGCATGGGCGGCGCGGCCCAGCGGCACTTGTCCGGTGCGTCCACGCATGATCTGGTCCAGCGTGGAGGGCCACTCTGCGCGGCGCACCTGGATGCCCTTTTCATCCACATTCTCCAGCCGTAGGGCATATTGGCCAACCTGGATTACATCGCCGTTTTCGAGTTCGCTTTCTTCGTTGATCTTCTCGCCGTTGCGGACGATCCCGTTGGTGCTGCCGCGATCAGCAATGGATACCTTGTTGTCGTTGAGTTTGATGACGGCGTGAAAACGGCTGACGCTGGCGTCATTCAGCACCAGGTCATTGGCG
>DATFDA010000061.1:0-7479 GCA_035252525.1 Candidatus Angelobacter sp.
GGTCTTGAGCGCAAATTTCAGCCTTCATCCCTGTCGCGCAGAAAACCGTACGCGCAGACTTATTTTTCATCACTTTCATACTTATAAGGAGGCAAACACCATGGCCAACATTTCACGTTGGGACCCATTCAATGAACTTACGAGTCTCCAGGACCGGTTCAACCAGTTGCTGAACCAGCCGTTCGGGTCATTCCGCGGCTTCAACCCTGCCAATGAACAATCACTCACTGCGCCCAACTTTGTACCGGCGGTAAACGTGTTTGAGGATGAACACACCATCAAAATCGAGGCAGAACTGCCGGGAATCGATGAAAAGGACGTTGACGTAAGTCTGGAAAACAACGTCCTGACCATCAGCGGCGAGCGCAAGCTGGAGAATGAAGAGAAGAAAGAGAACTTCCACCGGATTGAACGCAGTTATGGCCGGTTTACCCGCTCATTCACTCTGCCGCGCACGGTGGACACAGAAAATGTGAACGCCGAATTCAACAACGGCGTACTGAACATCATGCTCAATAAAAAGGAAGAAGCCAAACCCAGGCAAATCAAGATCGGTGCGGGCAAGCCCACGGTCAAGACGAGCAAGGCGGCTTGAAAAGCAAAAGTGAGATCAGGCGGCTGCTGAGGCGGCCGCTTTTTTGCTGCTAAGGCCGAGGGGACTGGCTGGGAGAAGAGCCCTGCTCGGGGGCGCCAGCTTCCGGATTGATCACGGCAAGCTCTTTCAAGATTCCCTGCTCCTGATCAGAGAAGAGAGTTTTGAAACGGTCAGACTGCATCACCTGCTGGCGCTGCTGCGGATCCATGCGGCGGAGATGACGCAATGCCTTGTGTACTGCAACCCGGCGCTCGGGGGGAAGCGTTTGTAATTTCTGGTTGGCGTCGCGGATCTGTTCATGCTGTTCTCTGCTGAGGCTGGCCCAGAAGTTCATGCGCTTGATGGCAAGATCACGCTGCTCAGGCGACAGGCTGTTGAATTTCCGCAGGCGGTCACGCAAGGCATTCTGGCGGGCCGGCGCCATCTTCTTGAAATTAGGATCGTTCTCCAGCGCTTTTTCCTGCTGGTCGAGGGGAAGATTTTTGTGAGACTCAAGCCACGCGCCCAGGCGCTGAGCAGGGTGGTTGGAGCGGGCTTTCTGGCTGGAGTTCTTTTGCGGAGTCGCCTGCAGCACAATGCGCCGCTGGGGCCAGGGGAAATGGCGTTCTACTGAGGTCAAAGCGGCAGCGCAGGCCAGCCCCATGATTGAGGCCAGCGTGATGGCGAGGATTTTGTTCCGGCTCACCGCTTCATCTCCCCCAGAGCTTGCAGCATTAGATGGTTTCGTCGTCTCCCGTGTCCGGCGCAGAGCTTACGTCCTGTGAGGGCAAGCCGGCCATTTCATTGATCAGATCATTGTTGCTGTTGGTCAGCAGATCGTGGTCTTTATCCAGAGCATCCACATCCACCGCCGCCGAAGGCCCTGAAGGCGCGGGCGCCGACCAGTTCAAATAGGTGTAAACAGCGCCGCCTGCAACCATGGCAGCAGCCAGCGAGCCTGCCAGCATGGGCTTGCGCAGCCAGGCCAACACGCCTGCACGCGCCGGAGACTTCTTTTGTTCTTCTCTCACATGCGCCTGCAGGCGGGTCAGAAAATATGGGGATGGTTCCGGAGCTTCCCACTCGTCGAGCAGCGCCATGGTTTTGCGCAGCCCATCAAGCTCCTGTGAACAGGGGCCACACTCACGGAGGTGGGCCAGCACCTCCGGGGCGGGCTGCCCCTCGGCCAGTACGTCCATCAGATTTTCGCGGACATCATTGCAGTTCATACAAATTCCTTCAACCGCTCCCGCAGCGCCTCATAGGCGCGAAAGAGCAGAGACTTGGTGGCTGATTCGCTTAACTTCAAAACCGCGGCGATCTCGCGGTAATCCATTTCCTGGTACTTGTGCATGAGCACGGCCGCGCGCTGTTTTTCCGGCAAAGCCATCACGTGCCTTTTGATGGCTTCCAGCCTCTCCCGCCGCAGTATGTTCTGCTCGACGTTCAGACTGGGATCTGAAACATCAGGCGTCGTGCCCGTTTCTTCATCCGGCTCATCCAGGCTCACCATTTTCCCGCTACGCTCAACCTTGTGGTCGCGAGCATGGTTGACCGCCAGGTTGGTGGCGATGCGGTAAAGCCAGGTGGTGAACTTGGCTTCCGCAGCATAACTCTTGCGCGAACGATAAACCCGCAGAAAGACTTCCTGCGCCAGTTCCTCCGCAAGCGCCTGATTGTGGCACATGCGGTACATGAACGCGATCATGGGCCGGTGAAACTTGTGTACGAGATATTCGTACGCCGCATTGTCATCACTGCCCACACGGAGCATTACCTCCGCATCGGTCAGCGATTCGTAGAGCACCTGGCCTGCTGCCATTTCCGCGTTACTCCGCGTCCTTTCGGTAGCCGGGGGGAACAACAGCCCGGGTTTTAAGGCCACGCTGCTCACATCCCCTTAAACCCTTATAAAGCTCTAAAGTTGCAAGCTTTTAAGGGTGCGCAGCGGCCCCGTAAGAAGTGTATTCTATCCCGCGCCGGGGGTGAACTCAGCAGCTTGATGCGAAACCGCGGCAAGGTGCATCCAATGGGAAGATGATGTTGGTGCAATCCTCCGCGTGAGAGCCGGCCAACTTTTACCCATGCGCTCTTCTGGTAGAATGCTTATACCCCTTGAAGCAAACGGTTTAGGCCACGGGGCGCTTAACTCAGCGGTAGAGTGCCATCTTCACACGGTGGAAGTCATAGGTTCGAATCCTATAGCGCCCACCATTCTCCCAATCCCAGAATGAAACGCACAAGAGCTGGCGGAGGGGAATGTTGAAATTTTAAATTGCCCAGGCACCGGATCGTGGTAACATCACTAAGTCTTCAGGTTGCCGCCCGTTCCGGTGCGGCTGGCTCGCGCAAAAGCGCTGACGAAAAACGAAGATTTCACGAAGAAATTCAGCCGAGCTTTATTCATTTAAGACCGCCGTGGATTTGGATCCACAGTAAGGTTTCCGCGTATAGAAGCCCGGCGATACCAGAGAACCATAAGGTAAATACCGAATGAATGATGCACCCAACCATCCGCATAACCCGGGACACCGGAAGCAGCGGCGCCGCAAACGGAATTTTGGCGGGCACTCGCAGAACAACCAGAATCAAGGACAAGGCCAGGGACAAGGACAAGGACAAAACAGGCATGGAGGCGGCGGACAACACCGGTCCAACCGCCAGAACCGCCGTGGCGGCCAGCGACGTGGACCAGCATTCGTGGGTCCTATGGACCATAGTTACCGCAACCAGAATGGAATGCCGAGCCAGGGCGATCGCTTCCGCAATGGGGCTGCTCCAGTGGCCAATATGGAGCCGCTCCAGCAGCGCAAAGACGCCCCCACCCGCATCTTTGCCTTTGTGGATGATCTCTTCTTCCTGGCCAAAATCCAGGAGGTCTCGCGCAAGCTGAATGTGAAGGTGGAGTTCGTAAAAAGTGAAAAGGAACTCAGCGAGAAAACCGGCGAGAATCCGGAAGAAAAACCTTCATTGATCGTGGTGGACCTGAACAGCAACAGCATCAAGCCGCTGCCCATCATTTCCAAGCTGCGCTCGAAATTCAAAAAGCCGACCTCGATTCTGGGCTTTGTTTCCCACGTCCAGGGGGACCTCAAGATCAAAGCGCAGGAAGCTGGATGTGACGTGGTTATGCCACGCTCAGCATTCTCCCAGAACCTGCCAAACATCCTGCGCCGCCACGGCGCGGAAGACGAGCCGGAAGAAAACTTCAACAGAGTCTGAAGGGAATTGGTAATTGGGCAATTGGGTAATTTGGTAATTGTGTCCAGATTCTCTGCAATCCCAGATTTTCGCCGAGGCGGTGATCCTGACCGGCAAGCCTTCCGGTTTTCAATTACTCAATTACCAAATTACTCAATTACCAATCCATACAACTGAGTAGCTGCCGCATACGTCCAACACTTGAGAGGCAGCGACCCCATGGCATACACCCGCGCCTTTGAAGAGCACGAGGTCTCGCCGGAGGTGCGCCGCACCTACTGCGACATTCGTTCCAGCTTTGACCTGCCCTTTGTTCCCACCGTTTTCAAGCTGGTCTCATCCTGCCCTGCGTATCTGAAAGGAATGTGGAAGGACTTGAGCCAGGTGGCGGGTTCACGCGAGTTCCAGAGCGCGTCGCAGGCGTTCCGTGAAATCGCCCATTCGGCGGCGGTGAGCGGAGGCTGGAGCTTTTCTGACCAGCCGCAGGTTCTGGCCAGTGACAAATTTTCCAACGCTGATATAGCGGTAATCGGCGGGATCGTGGGCCTGTTCGCCCGCGCTGTTACGCAAATGGCATTGTTCACCAGGCTGATGCAGCGTGGATATTCCGGAGGACAGAGGGGGCGGGTGAGCGTTTCGCGGCAGGTTTCAGCGCTCTCGCAAATGGTGAAGGTGCACATTCCCAATGAACGAGAAGCCGGCCTGCGCGTGTGGCTGATCTATTCCGACATCAAACGCACCACCGGGGCAAAGAACGTGTTGAGCCTGTATCGGGTCCTGTCGCCCTTCCCGAGTTATCTCAACTCAGCCTGGCTGGACAGCAAACGCCTTCTCACCGATCCGGCGTTCGACGAGGCGCGGGCAGAGATGAACCGGCGGGCGCGAGCGCTGCTTACGAATTTTCCCGTGAAGGACCATCGCGCTCTGCTGAAGGACGTTAACGCCACGCAATGGCAGGAGATTGAAGAGACAGTGGACGGCTTTGCACGGCAGCTGCCGCAGTTCGTGCTGCTGACGGCGATCTGGCAACGCTCGTTCCCGTCAGCGAGCCGCCTAATTGGCGCAGCCTGAGGCCAGCAGCCAGCCCCAAGCGTTTCAACAACAACCAAAACCTTTGAACACGGAGTAAGCGGAGTAAACGGAGGAAAATGGGGAGAGAACAAGCTTCCCCGAGCATTTGAGATCGCAATTCCTCCGCTTCCTCGGCTTCCTCCGTTTTTCAGAGGTTTTGTTTGGTTGGCGAAGCTGTTCCCGGGCTGACGGCTGAGTGCTGATGGCTGAGTGCTATCCCGGCGGCCAGCTCAGCTTTCTTCCTCCAAGCAGGTGCAGGTGCAGATGAAACACAGACTGGCCTGAGTCCGGTCCGACGTTGTAAACCGTGCGATAACCACGCTCAATGCCGCGCTCTTTGGCGATTTTGGCTGCGACCAAATGACAGTAGCCGATGATTTCAGAGTCGGCTTCCGTGGCTTCTTTGATATCGACAATGTGCTTTTTTGGAATGATGAGCACATGGGTCGGCGCTTGAGGCTTTATGTCTTCAAATACAAACGTCCGGTCGTCCTCATAAACCTTTTTTGACGGGATCTTGCCGGCAATGATGTTGCAGAAAAGGCAGTCGTTCATAACCGGAAAATGGTAACAGAGCGACCGCCCCAAATCAGAATGCCAGCACAGCACCTGCGCCAAACAGCAGATGGTGCTGATTATGGGTGAGGGTGCTGATGCCGCCGCCAGCGACGAATGTGTCCGGCTGCAATACTCCTCCGCTCCAGAAATCGCGCGCTTCCACCCGTGCCCGCAGGCGAGGAAGAGGAGTCCTGAAATCAAGTCCGCCGCCAAACTGCAATGCCACATTGTTTCTCGTGGTCGATCCCAATTCAAGGTGGCCCAGTCCTCCGCCGAACGAGGCCCACGGCGATATAGGGGCTGACGAGAAGAGTTTCAATTTGGCAGAAGGCGTCAGGAAGAACAGGTTTGAAGATGCGCCAGACGGGAAGGTGATGGGATTTGTAAACAGCGTGCTGACATTGTGGCCGGGCGCCTCCAGCATGGGAAGTTCAAGGAAGAGCCTGGCTGGGCCGGCCGAGAGCATGCGGCGCGCGTAACTAAACTCAAAGGCAAAAGCGGTGTTCGAGTCCTGTGACACGGTGGTTACATTGCATTGTGGTTGAAGCAGCGGGCAGGTTGGGGGAAAGGTAACTGACCCGCTCTGTCCTGTGGTTCGCAGCGCGCCGGCGGTAAAACTGATTTCGTTCTTTTGCGCAAAAGCAAAAAGTGGCAGGAAGAAAAACAACACGATGAGCTTGTTCACGTTTCCTCCAGGGGATATGAATGAACACTGCATCAGCAGAACGACAACTCACGTTTTTTTTGCGATCCAGTTACCAACCAGTCACTTTTCGGGAGGCAGGGCCGCAAATGAATCTGCGGCCCACTTCCCTGCTGAAGATTTTTTATCTCAAGCCAAAGAGGTTGAGTTCCGGCCTGCGCGAGAAGGGCCGGGCTTTGCCATACCAGAGCTCAAAGCTCTGTACAACGCGGTCTCCCTGGAGGGCGATGGCGCGGCTGTGTCCGCCGGGGCGGATAACGTCGCGCACATGAAGAGTTTCAGCCTGGCCGTTGCCGTAATGGACCACGATGTGGTCGAACTGAATAGGAGCGTTGGTCACGCGAATCTGCAATGCGCGGTAGCGCCCCGCAAAGCGGCCGACTTCAATGTTGTCATGATCGTGCTGGCCGTCCACGTGGGCCGCGCCAAGAAAAGTCCATGCTTTTGCCTGGGCCGCAGGAGCAGCGTAGGCCAGCAGAGCCAGAGCGAATACCGCCAACATCAACTTCTTCATCTTGTTTGTCTCTCCTCCGTCAGTGAGCGTAACCAATCAGCCTTCTCAATTTGTAGGGCACCAAAGTCATAGACCCCGGTGGAATCGAGAGTTGCTGGTTCGCAATGGGAGAAACACAGGAGAGAGAAAGAAGTTTTGGACAGAAGTTAAGAATTGCCAAAATTGAAAACCAACACCCACCATGGAGGCGCGGAGACGCGGAGGAAGCAAAAAACATTTGCCGCAGATCAACGCCAGATCAACGCAGGAAAGTTGACCGCGAATTAACGCGAATCGACGAATTGAACACCTACCTTGCGGCGTTTAAGGCAACGTGCACTTGCCCACGAACCCGCGGGAGAAGGGTGCAGTGTTCTGGAAAATAAAGCCCGTAATCTCTCCGAAGCCGATGATTCCGCTGAGAACGCCGGAGGCGCCGGGCAATTTGACGGTGAAAAACTTCCCGCCAGTGTAGATGTAGTGTCCAGGCCCGTTCGGCCCGCCGAAATCGCCAACAATCATGCCTGAGGCGTTGATGTCATTGGCCGTCCCTGATGTGGCGCCGGGGAACAGGAAATCCATGAACTGCCCGTTGGCGAAGACAAAACCGTGCTCATCCAGCGTGCCCGGGTTGGTAGCCTCTGGAACAAGATGGTTTCCCACGATTACGCCGGTATCGCTGATGGCCTGCGGGCTCGCGGTTGTGTTGTTGCCGAACGGCAGAACAACCGTTTTTCCATTCTTGATCTTCAATGCGATAGAAAACTGGCCGGAGGCATCGGCGTTGCCGACAACCGTGCCGTACCGATTGATGCCGCGCAGCTCAGTGTGTGTAGCGCCGGGAAAATCGACGATGGTCCTCTGAGTTCCATTCTGGAT
>DATFDA010000062.1:0-12693 GCA_035252525.1 Candidatus Angelobacter sp.
GTTTGTTGCTGAGTTCGAAGCCGATAAGGGAATCTGAGCTGCATAGGCCAATTTCGGAAGAAGGGGAAATTGTTCTCTGTGTTCTCTGTGTCCTCTGTGGTTAAGAGGAGATAGACGCCAGGTGCTAAGGCTGTTCCCCCAAGCCATTTAAGGCTTGTTTTGCGCAACTGCCGCCTGCCTGAAGGGTTAGAATTGGCTGAGTGGCCGCCCCAGAGTTGAGCCGCTGCATCGGTACTGCTGATAAGACTAAGTTATTGGCCAGCATGGATTTACAAAACCATACAGTCTGATCCAGCAGCTCTGCATCTAAACAGTTAACGCCACCGACTCACAGGAGATGAATGAAGTATATGAGGAGATATCTCGGGCTGACTCTCGTTTCTCTGGTGCTGATTGTCGCCGGTTGCAACCATACGCCCGCCGCTCGCACGGATGCGCAGGTTGCTTCCGACGTGCAGAACAAGATCAATACCGACAACAACCTTCCTGACAAACAGGTCACCATCAACTCGAACAACGGCGTTGTGACCCTCACCGGCAATGTGAGCAGTGATCAGGCGCGCAATGCGGCCGCCAGTGATGCGGCGCAGGTTGAAGGCGTGAAGACGGTTGTGAACAACCTGCAGGTTGCACCCGCCACCGCCAGCAACACTGAGCCGGAAGCGCAGCAGCCGGAGGAGAGCAATCCTGAGCCGCGCCGTCAGGAACGGACCCGCGCGACCACGCGCAAGTCATCGCCTTCACATCGTGAAGCCGCCCGCAATAACAGCGAGAATGGCGACAATGGCCTGCGCACCACAGTTCCACCCACCAGCGCCAGCAGTGAATCTTCAGGCAACAACTATGATTCGGCTGCCAACGCTCCGGCCCCAGCGCCGACTCCCGTTCCAAAAATCACGGTGCCTGCAGGGACGCAGCTCAGCATTCGCATTAATGATGAGTTGAACTCGGAAACGGCCCAGGTGGGAGATGTCTTCCACGGCTCAGTTTCCACGCCCGTCACGGTTGAGGGCAGAACGGTGATCCCCACCACGGCAGACGTGGAAGGCCGTGTGGTGGATGTGAAATCTGCCGGGCGTTTCAAGGGACAGTCAGATCTGGTGATTGAACTCACCAGCCTCAAGATGAACGGCAAGAGCTATCAGCTTGCGACCGATCGCTGGTCCAAGCAGGGCAGCGGACGCGGCAAAGCTACGGCGGCCAAAGTGGGCGGCGGCGCAGCAGTAGGCGCGATTCTGGGCGGCATCTTTGGAGGCGGCAAGGGCGCTGCAATCGGCGCTGCTGCCGGCGCAGGTGCTGGAACCGGAGTATCCGCAGCCACCAAAGGACAACAGATCGTCTTGAAGCCGGAGACGGTGCTCAGCTTCCAATTGCAGAGTCCCATAACCGTGCAGCCGGGAGCTTCTCGCCAGGCCATGAACGAATAAGAAGTCTTAAATCGAAATCACAAGAGCCACGGATTGAGAGATTCGTGGCTCTCGTTTTTTCAAAGCTGTCTTCCACTGGCATCTGCATCCAAGTAAGTAGATGGCCAAAACCAACATCACTGCTCTGATCCACACCAGAAATGATGCTCAGCATCTTGGCCGTGCGCTTGATTCTCTGCGGCCCTGTGATGAGGTGGTTGTGGTGGATCACGGTTCCACTGATGACACGGTGAAAGTTGCGCGCGATCACGGCGCCAAAGTTGTGCAGGGCGTAAACGGTGTGGACCGCGGTGCTTACGTTCAGGACGCGGGCAATGACTGGATTCTGTGTCTGCTTCCATCGGAAGCGCTGGCGGAAGAGTTGGAAGCGTCACTGTTCGAGTGGCGCGAAAATGAATATGTTGAAAACGCCATCGGGTTTAATATCGCCATTCGCGAGCAAAATGGCACTGGCTGGAAATTCCATCCTGCAGAAATGCGCCTCGCTAATCGCCGTCAGGTGAATTGGATTGGCGACCTTCCACCCAAAGATCCAAACGCTCCCAGCTTGCAGGGACAAATCGTGAGAATTCCTGTAAGCGAGTAAACGGCGCTCATCACCTTGGCCCTTCTCCGCCTGGATGATTCAGTGCCGCGTGTCGTTACTTCGGTGAATCTGCCATCACGTTTCGCAATTATCAAATGATGGTCGTGCCTTTAGTATTATCTGGAGCTTTAAATCCGGTTTGGGGAGCAAGTTCTTGCAATCCGCCATCTTCACCAATCTGCCGGCCGCGTTTTACATGGCAGCCTTTTTCCTCTTTGGGCTGACATTCGGCAGTTTTCTCAACGTATGCATTTATCGCATGCCGCGCGATCTCTCTGTGGTCAGCCCGCGCTCCATGTGCCCCAATTGCGGCGAGGCTATTTCGTTTTATGACAATATCCCGGTCCTGAGCTGGATCGTTCTTCGCGGACGCTGCCGCAACTGCAATGCGCCCATCTCGCCCCGCTACGCCGTGGTTGAGTTCATCACCGGAGTGCTGTTTGTTTTCTCGTGGCTGGCGCCACGCATGTCCTGGTTTCAGGCGGGTTACAGCAACGTGTTGCTCAGCAGCTACCGCCTTGTTCCTGCGCCCTATGAGCCCAACGGAATTGCCTTCCAGCTCTGTGCGCTGTCATTTCTGCTGATGGGGCTGATCTTCACTGATGCTGAAACCAAACTGCTGCCGGACTTGCTCACCAAACCCGGCATCGCAGTGGGACTCGCTTTCAGCCTGATTGTGCCGGTTGAAGGACCGGCGACTTTTATTTTGCGCGGCGTCGATAACTGGCGAATCTTGTCTTTGCTTAACTCCATATGCGGCGCTGTTTTGGGTTCGGCGTTCATCCTGGGAATTGCTCTTGCTTACGAGGCCGTGCGCAAGGTGGAAGGCATGGGCCGCGGTGACGTGAAGCTCATGGCCCTGATAGGAGCATTTCTGGGAGTAAAGCTCACGCTGCTGGTGCTACTTTTGGGATCGCTGGTGGGGAGTTGTTTTGGCCTGCTCTTGATCGTGTTCGTCTGGCGCAAACGTCTGGCGCGGCGAAGGCGGACGCATCCCGGCGAGGCAGGCTCCGTCTCCAGCGGCAGATCATGGCAATCCGCACGGCTTATTTACCGCAATTTTGAGATCCCTTTTGGCGTTTTTCTGGGCGTGGCCGCACTTTTGGCGGCATTCTGGGGAAGCCAGATGATTCACTGGTACATGGCGTTTTTCTGATCAAACCCCTGATTACTTACGACCGATACGGCGTTTACCCTATCGTTTCCGCAGGCGCGAATGCGTAAGAATGGCGGCAGCAATCGGCTGTAAAATGAACGGGAACAAAGCTATCAGGTAAATTCTATGAAATCATTGTTTGCTATTTTGATTACCCTGCTGCTGGGCGCCAGCGCTTTTGGCCAGCAATCGCTGGGCGAGATCGCGCGGCAAAACCGCAACAAAAAGAAGCCCAGCTCCGTTGTCAAACTCAGTGATGACAATATGAGCAGGACCATCGCGCCTGATACTCAGGACGCAAAGAGCAGCGATGATGCTTCCGCGGCATCGGCCGACAAAGATAAAGACGCTGCCGCCGCCAAAGACAAAGAAGCAAAAACAAATCCCGCCGAAGCGGAAAAGGACAAGAAAGAGCAGATCCAGAAGGGTATAGACGCGCAGAAGAAAGAGATTGCTGATCTGCAGCATGAACTCGATATCCTCCAACGCGAGCAGAAGCTCCGCGCTGCCGCTTACTATGGCGACGCCGGAACCATGCTGCGCGATTCCGCCAAGTTTGCTGAGGACAGCAAGAAGCAGCAGGAAGATATTGACGGCAAGAAGCAGGCCCTTGATGCAGCCCAGCAGAAGCTGGCTGACATGCAGGAGCAGGCGCGAAAAGCCGGCATGGGAGCCAGCGCAACCGAATAGATTTTTATCGGAATTTCCGGGCACGGCCTTTCACGGGCTGTGCCTTGTTTTTTGGAGACTTGGCTTTGGGAAAGACTCAGCCGCCCTTTTTCAACTCAACCAGCACCTGTCGCGCCACTTCCTTCAACGTTTCAAAGACACCTTTGCCCTGGAATGCCACAGCTTCAAAAACAGGCTCGCTTTTCTTGGCCAGTTCGCGGCTCAACTCCGGCACAGGCAGGGCGCTGGGCAGGTCGCGCTTGTTGAGTTGCAGGACGTAAGGGATCTTTTTGAAGTCGTAACCGTGTTCTTTCAGGTTTTCTTGCAGGTTATCCAGCGCCTCCAGGTTCGCATCCATGCGTTCTTCCTGCGAGTCGGCCACAAATACCACCCCGTCCACGCCACGCAGGATGAGCTTTCGGCTGGCATCGTAGAACACCTGTCCGGGGACGGTATAGAGGTGGAAGCGGGTCTTAAATCCACGGACTGTGCCCAGATCAAGCGGCAGGAAGTCAAAAAACAGGGTGCGGTCCGTCTCCGTGGCCAGCGAAATCATCTTGCTCTTTTGCTTATCTGAGGTCTTGTCAAAAATGAACTGCAGGTTCGTGGTCTTGCCGCCCAGACCGGCGCCGTAATAGACGATCTTGCAGTTGATTTCCCGAGCCGCAAAGTTGATAAAACTCAAGACTCTCCCTCGGATGCGCTGCCGCGCGGGACAGATTGGCCCGCCAACAGGTGCTGACCTGTATCTTCTGAAAAGATTGTTTATACCATATCAGAGTTGGGCCTAGATGGGTCTAAATGGACTGCGTCATCAGGGCGGCAATAGGCCCGGTTTGAAGGCCCTCGTCGTCCTGAAATGGTCTGTTTAGTGCGGCTGGCCCGCTGGTTGCGGCATGGGCCCTGGCGGCAACGGGAAATATCCCTGTTTGGCAATCACCCTGAGGTTCGGCCGGAGCACGCGCACTTCAATCGTCCGGTATGCGCTGGAGGCAGTGGCCCGTGTGTTGTAGCCCAGAGTGTACTGGTTCCGCGCAACGTCAGTGATTTTGGAATACGCATCTTCAATGCTGGACCGGTCAAAAGCGGCATAAGTCTGGCCGGCGGTATCACTGGCGTATCTGGGCAGGATATTACCGTAGCCAAAGCCAGGGAAACGGATGCGATTGAGGCGGTCATAAATGGGAATGGCCGCTGTATCCACACCCAGCGCGTAGACCTGAATGTTTTGTGTGAGCAGGATTTTTCTCACCTCGTCATAGCGTGCCTTACTGCCGATTTCACGGCCATCGCTGATGACAAAGATAATTTTGCGCCGGGTTCTGTCGCGCTTGGCCAGATCCTGGGCGGCACGAAGAATTGCGTCGTTCAGCACATACGATTCCTGCACCGGCGCCGGCACTGCGGAAGGCTGCACGCTCGGATCCGCCTCATGGCCGTTGATCATGGGGCCCGGATGGGAGAACGGGCCGCCTCCAATCATGGGAGGACCACCTTCCCGCCCCGGACGCTTCACCTTATTCAAGCTTGCGGTGGAAACATTGTCTGCGCCGGAAAAATTTGTAACTTCCTGCACGGTATGGCCATAACGATAAAGGGCCACCTCGTCAAACTGGCTGAAAGCGCCAATCAGTGCCGGCAGAGTGTCATTTATCTTCTTCATGGTGGTGGAGGGAAGATCGGTGTCCACCACTACAGCCGCAGAAAGGGGAAAGGGATCGCTGGTCAGCAACGTAAGCTGTTGGCGCTTCCCGTCTTCGTAAACAGCAAAGTCTTTCGGGCCCAGCCCCGCCACCAACCTGCCTGAGCTGTCCTTCACCGTCACCGGTACCTGCACAAAGTTGACCCGGACCGAGTACGTGAAAAGATCGTTGCGGCTGGTGGCCACCCCGCCTTCCTGCGGCGCTGGCGTAGGTTCCGGCGTAGAGGTCGCCCCTGGAGGAGGGAGTTCGGGATGCTGGTTTTTAGGCGCTGCCGGCGCATTATCAGGAAACTGTGAAGGTTGGGGAGTCTTGGGTTGGGGCGCGTCGGGAACGTTCTGCTGCGCCATCAGCGGTAAGCCCAGCAAACTCACGAGCAACAGGAATTTTCTTGCACCTGACTCGAAGCCATTCATAGTCCCTCTCCTGCAGATAAGACGGCGAAATAAGCACAAACAGCGCAATGTTATTTATTGGATTGCTGAAACCTGCTCTAAGATCGAACCTTTTTCCCCTTTTTGCAGGCTTATTGATCCTGCTCAAAACTGCTTTCCTGTTGAGCATTGTAAAGCTTTCAGGCATTCAGAAACAGGGTTGCCCGCATCCAATACAATGATCCTAATAGCCCAATTAAGAGAAAGGCAGCCTCATGCGGACCGTTTTTATCGGGATCGTAGCCGTGTTGCTTCCCATTGCCACGGCGGTGGCGCAGCAGAGCCAGCCTCCGTCAAGCCAGCAGGACCAGACGCCGGTTTTCCGCAAGAACGTCAACGTGGTAAACGTGTTTTTTACCGTCAAAGGCAAACATGGCGCGCTGGTTCCGGGGTTGACCAAGGATCAATTTGAAATCTCTGAAGATGGCAAGCCGCAAACTATCAAATACTTTTCCGCTGAGACCAATCAGCCGCTGACGCTGGGAATCCTGATTGATTCCAGCGGCAGCATGCAAAATATGTTGCCGGAAGAAAAAATTGTAGGCGGTGATTTTTTGCGCCAGGTCATCTCGGACAAGGACCTCGCTTTCATCATCAGTTTTGATATTAATGTTGACCTGCTGCAGGATTTGACCAGTGATGTTCATCTCCTGCGCCAGGGGCTTGACCGCGCCAGAATCAACGTTGGCGCAGGCAGCAGCGGGATTCCTGGAATCGGTCAGGGTCCCATCCCCGTATCACGGCCCAAAGGGACGTTACTTTACGACGGCGTGTATCTGGCGTCCAACGATGTTCTGAGCAAGCAGGTGGGACGCAAGGCCATGGTGGTGCTGACCGATGGCGTTGACCAGGGGAGCCGTCTCCGTCTGAGGGAAGCCATTGAAGCCGCCCAAAAAGCTGATGCCATCTGTTACGTTCTGCTGATCAGCGATCCGCATTGGGGTTCTGATCCTCATGAGATGAGCCAGATGGCGGAGCAGACAGGCGGACGCCTGATCACCGTTAGCCACCCTGACAAGCTCTCAAAGGCGTTCCAGGAAATTTCAGACGAACTCCGCAGCCAATACAGCATTGGATACACGCCTACCAACGAAAAACACGATGGCACCTTCCGCAAGATTGAAGTGAAATCAAAAGACGGATACAAAATCCAGGCCCGGAAGGGTTATTACGCGCCGCTTGATTAAGCATGTCTGGAACATCAGCTTTTCACGTCAGGCGATCCGCATTTGGTACTCGCGCAGGGTTGTAGTGAAAATATAAAAACCGGCAGCTCAGTCCGCCGGCAATGAGTTTTTCGGCGTATTGTCCCTGGCTCTTCTCTCTCCAACTTGCATGATCTTGAGCGCATCAAAACACAAAGGACGCGAACTCGCGCCACAGCCGGTGGCGTGCCTACCGGTAGAGAATGCAGAAACAAAGGCATTTGTATCCAACCATAGCCGGATGTTTCTGTCGAAAATCCAATAGAGGAGAACCGGCGGAGCAGGCCGCAGTAACCCATGCAACACCAACATCCATTTCGTAACAGTTTTGAACAGTCTGATTGCACCCTTGTTCCAGGAGAACCTGTTGAACAATCAGGCATATACGAAATCTGCCACTCTGATGAGCCGCGAACGTCACTGCTTTTGTTGCGAAACTCCTTTTTCCCGTACTGCCGTAAATGTGGCGACTCAGTGCGATTCAAGCTTCTTCAGGCCGCGCCGCACATCTCAGAAGATCCTGACTTTAACGAAGAGATTCTGGAAACGGACAACTCGTTAATGAATCAAGAGAATCCAATGCCCTTGTTCCCAACGCAACTCGGAATGGCTCATGGCTTTCGATTCCTCCAAGAGGTTGCACCGGCCTGGGGAACAGGTACCGACAACGGGGATCTATAGAGTCCTGCACCAGGCACATCGAGAAGCTCACGAAGTAGTGCTCAGGATGCTTGACACATTTCCATCGTGCCAGCATTGCGGAGTAGACGTGCGCTTTGAACTGGTACAGGGCGTGGATGAGCCCGTGACGTGAAAGCCCTCTCCGTAGCAAATGAGTAGTGCCCGCAATGCCAGGGCTCATTCAGAACGTAGGATCTCGATGATGTTGAATCTGGCAATGCGACGACTGGCAGACCAGATACTCGCCGACGCGATGATAGAGAGGAACAGAACCAGTCCTGCGGACATTCCAGGGCCAACTGGCTTTGCCCCTGAGATCAGGGTTTGGAGAAAGCGACCCGTAAGTTGTGCTCCGGCTATTCCGGGGATTGCACCGGCTACAACCATCAGCAGTCCCTGCCGCAATATCATGCCTCGAAGCCGGACCGGAGTTGTGCCCAATGCCAACCGTATGCCGAGCTCTTGTGTCCTCTGGACAACAGCATAAGAAACGATGCCATAGATACCGATCACCGCCAGGAGCAGCGCGAATCCGGCGAAGAACCACACCGCCGTGCGGTAGAACCTTGGGCCGGCAAAAACTTCGTCAAGCCGCTGAGCCATCGTCTTTGCGCCGAACACAGGGACCTGAGGGTCTGCCGATTGGATGACGTCGCGAACTTGACTGAGGTGATCTTCCGCCCGGCCATCCACACGCACCACAAAAGTCGAGAAGAAGCTGCCCGGAGTTCCGGAAGGAACGAAGACCTGGGCACTACTGGCAAGTGTCGGGTCAGTCTCGTACTCCATTCCCCTCACCACACCAATGATTTTCCTTGGGACGGTGTGACCAACCGTAAGTTGATGACCCACGGCATCTTCTACCTTGCCGAATGTCTGCGCGAAGCGCTCATTGACCACTGCGACTCGGGCGCCGGAGCGGACTTCCTCCTCCGTAAATTCCCGGCCATACAGGAGCGGCGCGCCCATCGTCTGAAAGTAGTCGCCCATAACGGGAATCATCGTGGAATTGTGGGCGGCCGGACGTCCGTCCAATCCATACGGTGCCCCGATAAATGCCGATGCAGATAGAGGAAGGAATTCTGTTGCGCTTGCAGCGCGAACGCCAGGAAGGCGACGGAGCCGCCCGAGTACGTCCTCAAAATAGGGAAGCTGCGTCTTCTCTAGTTGATGGGGTGTTCCGTCCAGAGAGACGCCTACCGTGACCACTTGTTTCACATCATAGCCGCGGTCGGTTCTCATCAAGTGAATGAATGCCTGACCCAGCGAGACTGAGCCCGCAAGAAGAATGATCGTCAGCATGACCTGTGCGCCAGTCAGGATTTCGCGAACAAGTCGTCCGCCCAGAGGCTGGTTGGCAATAGGTGTTCCCAAGCCATGGAGACGGCGGAGGTAAAAGCATGGAAGGATGCTGAAGATCAGAGCAGTCAGGATGGAGACAACAACCGTAAATCCCAACACACGGGCATCCAGGATTGAATAAGACTCCGCTGCAAGCGTTGGGGGCTGCACCTTCGCAGCCAGCAAGGTTATCCAGTAAGCGATCGCCAATGCAGCCAGAGTCGCGACGCAAGAGAGGAGCAGGCACTCGGTGAATAACTGTCGTGCCAAACGGCCGCCGCTTGCTCCAAGTGCGGACCGTATGGAGAACTCCCGCATCCGATCAGCGGTTCGAGCCGTCAAAATCGTTGCAACGTTCGTGCAGGCAATCAGCAGGACTAGCATCACCGCACCCATAAACATGAGTGAGGTGTGCTTCATTGGGCCGGCAAGCGCATCCTGAAGCGGATCAATGCCAGGCTGCACATCATTTGGCCCTTGCTGTTTCGGCGACAGGAGCTTCGCCTCCACTGCAAATGCGGCACGCGCCTCGGCCCATGGAACTCCCGGTCTTAGTCTCGCAACTGTTGTCCAACCGTTGTTGCCGGGGCTGAATGCTGCCGGTTTCCAGATAACAGCCTGGTGTGGAAAATCAAATCCCGGCGGGGCAACGCCGATTACGGTAAAGGGATTTCCGTTGAGTCGAATCGTGGCGCCCAGAGCTTTTGCATCAGCAGCGAAGACCTGCTGCCAAAGGCCGTAACTGATCACCACCTCGGCATTGCGTCCGGGCAAACCAAAGCCCGGTGCGTCCGCCTCATTGTCTGGCGCGAAGCCACGTCCTGAAATTGGCTGCGCGCCGAGGACGGAGAAGAAGTTCCAGGATGTCTGGGCGAGGTGCACGCGGCTGGCGACACGAGTTCCGCCGAGGTTGACATCGATTTCCTCATATAGCGCCGCATCAGCCAGATATTTGCTCTGCTGGCTCCAGTCATGAAATTGCTTGGCGCTATCGTGTGGAGGAATGAAGTTGCGTACAAGGGCCAGCCGGGCTGGGTCGCGAAATGGAAGCGAGCGCAGGAGCAATGCATTGACAACGCTGAAAACTCCCGTGTTTGCGCCGATGCCTATTGCGAGAGCGGCGATAGCAAATGCCGCCTGCCACGGACGGCTGGTCCAAAGCCTCAATGCGTACCTGAGGTCCTGAAACATCGCAATAGTATGCTCTCGATTTGTTCGGTTGTCGAACCTAAGGCTAGTTCGTCCTGTGCGCGCGATGCGCGCATCCGCGCAACTGCCCTAAGGGGCGCTACATGGGCAGCCTTCACTCAGCAAGCGCTGAACTCACCAGTTCTGTGTCCAGATATTCCGTGACTTCCTTCAGCTTGCCATCGCTGACCCGGAAAACAAAGCAGTAGCGGTTGTTGTAGGGTTTGCCTGATTTGGTCATATTGCTGCCGTGCGCTTCCACAACCACAAGCTCGCCTTCGGCGATGAAACGATCCGGGATCGTCTTGATTCGGCCATCCATACGAGAAGTGAGCGTCCCAAACAGTTCTCCCAGGACCACGCTTTTACCTGCGTACTTTTTTGACCATTTTGTGGTGCCTGTCACTGTCCAGGAGAAATCATCCGCCATCGCTTCCACAAACGGACGCGAGTTGCCCACGGACAGCTCGGAAAAAATGCTCTCCAGCAACTTCTTGTTCTCGGCAGTACTCATCGCGCATTAAGGATAGCACCTGGGGTATCGTTAGCCGCGCTGTGGGGTGAACGCTTACGAGCCCAGATAAACCTGCAAAGTTGCCCAGTAGTAGGGTCTCTGATGGTTGGGATCTTTCATCAGAGACAGTTTTGCTGCTCGCAGCGCCGCCGCAGGGGTTTTCCCAGCACTGAGTCCGTCGTAGAAGGTCTTCATGAGTTCGGCTGCCGCCGCATCATCAAGGTTCCACAGAGCGGCGATCACCTGGTGCGCACCAGCTTTCATGAATGCCCAGGCCAATCCGACCGAGCCCTCGCCATAAATCCTTCCTTCAGCTCCTTTGCAGGAGGAAATGACCACGAGTTCGGCATTCAGCTTATGTTTCACAATCTCATGGCCGTATAGGCTGGTTGAATTTTCAGCGTCCGGCGAGAGCAGGATGGCAGATTCCAGCGGTTTAATTTGGTTCGAGACGCCATGGGCTGCGAAGTGAATGCGACGGAATCTCTCTGGATGGCTGGCTGCGTACGCTGCCGGGGTTGCATCCTTGCGGGTGATTATCACCTCTTTGCCGGCAGGCGCATAGGATGAAACCAGCTTGATTTCATCTTTTGCATGCGCCAAAGCAGGAGCGCCTGACTCATCCATGGGGTCGCCAATGGCCAACATTTCTTCCGGTGGATGAATGGAATGTGTGTGCCTGGTTAAGGCCGCCACTGAGACTGCATTCGATACAGTTACATCATTGATCCAATAATGCGGCGAAGCATCAGGCACAACCAGGGTTTCAAAGTTCAAGGTGGCGAGCAGGCCGTCCGGCACAATCGCAACATCAGCATTCGCGGGGATGAATTTCTGCAAGGGCATGATCAGGATTTTGTAGAGATCCGCTCCATCCTGTCCGGCGGCGTCTTGAAGTCCTTTGCCGTTCACCACGCTTTGGAAATACGTTCCTATCTTCTGGTCCAGCATTCCTGAGGGCGGAAGTTCAACCATCTGAAACTCCCTTGATGTGACCAGCCATACAAAAGACCGTCTGGGGCCGAGCCAGTAGCTGAGTAGAACCTGCTGGCGACGGCTTAGCGACGCTTGCAGTGCAGGCAACGAAAGCTGAGAAGGCCCCTCTTTGGTGGAATTCTGCGATTGCTCATTCAAAGTGCGAGCGCGGATGCGGTCAGCAACACGAAAAGCATCAAAGTGCTTGCCTGTGCTGACCAGAAATTCGACATAATTCTTATAGAACAGTGATTCGCGCGAGGAAAATGCGAGCCGTTGCGCAACGTCAGTCAATGAAGCGCGGGCGGAATCAAGCGTTTTCAGTACCTTCTCAAATTGAGCTTGCCCGAGCCCGTTCTGGTGCGTGTCAACATAGACATTCGCCAATTCAGAATCCGCCCGCCAACGGTCTGAGGGCAGAAGCTTTTGTTTCAGTAATGTCGCGAGAACTTCCTTAGCCTGATCGGGGTGGCCTGCCGCACGCAACAGGTCAGCATGCAGGAGTTGAAGATCCGCCGTAACGGTGGGATCAGCGCCATTGCTCTGCGACAAAGCTTTCTGAGCATCCTTTTCCAATGACGTTGCAGAATCCAGTTGACCTTCGGAAAGGGCGGCCCAGGCAAGCCCCGACAAGCAATCGATTAGTCCTTGGGCGTAGCTTGGATTGTTTTCCGCTAACTTCCTGGCTTTTGAATACTCCTCCCGTGCACGCGAATACTGGCCCTGGTCCTGGTAAGCCTCTCCCAGATTGTTCTGAATTATCACTTTGAGGGTGAGGTTCTCTGCGAGAGTCTCTGCCTGATTCAATTTTTGGATG
>DATFDA010000063.1:0-6976 GCA_035252525.1 Candidatus Angelobacter sp.
CCGGCTATGCTCTGGCGCGCGCCGCGGTTCCTGGCATGCTGAAACAGAAAAGCGGCTCGGTTGTGAACGTGGCTGCCAAAGCCGCATTTGATCATGCTGCGGGCGCTGCCGCCTACGCCGCCTCAAAGTCGGCCGCCGTTGCCATGATCAACTGTCTGGCCCAGGATTTGAAAGGCACCGGCGTGCGCGTAAACTCCATTCTGCCCAGCATTATTGACACTGAAGCGAATCGGCGAGCCATGCCCGATGCCGACTTTTCCAAATGGCCTAAGCCGGAGGAGATTGCCCGCATCATTCTTTTTCTGTGTACTGAAGAAGCCAAACTCATCCATGGTGGCGCCATTCCTGTGTACGGACAGACGTAGGCCCGCGCAAGTAGCCGGCGAAATTCCTGGTTGAATCATCCGGCCGAGAGCAGCGGAGCTGGGCATTCTACGGACGCCGTGCGTTCTTATATAAGAATTCCCGTATTAAGAACTGTTAAACAGCGCGTTCTCTCATCAACAAACGAGAGTCCACTGTTAAAATAGCCTAAGTATTGAATCGTCTCCGCGTAGCTGCGAGTCAATACTCCTGGCCCAGCGTGATTGCGCCTGTGGGATTTGCACCCCCGAGTACCCGCTGGGAATCCTGTAATAAACGCAAACAAGCGTCTCCATGCAAGCCGTTTGCGCCCGCACGCAACTTTTGGTGTTAAGCCATTTTTTTCTGAGGGATCTGGGATGTGGATTGTAAAGCTGGCGCTGAACCGTCCTTACACGTTCATCGTCATGGCGCTGCTCATTTTAATTCTCAGTCCCATTGTGATTCAGCGGACGCCCGTTGACATCTTCCCAGACATCGATATTCCGGTCATCAGCGTTATCTGGCAGTTCAGCGGCATGAACGCCCAGGAGATGACAGACCGCATTGTGAGCAACACGGAGCGCGGTCTTACCACCATCGTCAACGATATTGAGCATGTTGAAACGCAGGCGATGGATGGCCGGGCCATCACTAAAATTTTCTTCCAGCCCACTGCCAATCTTCAAATTGCGCTGGCCCAGGTGACCGCAATTTCGCAAACCTCGGTGCGCAGCCTTCCTGTGGGCACGCAGCCGCCGCTGATCATCGTCTATTCCGCCTCCAGCGTCCCCATTGTGCAGGTGGGCATCAGCAGCGACAAGCTCTCTGAGCAGCAGTTGTTTGATCTTTCTGTAAACTTCATCCGGCCGCAGATGACCATTGTTCCCGGCGCGGCCATTCCATATCCCTACGGCGGAAAGCAGCGCGTGATCGCGGTGGACCTGGATACGGCGGCGCTTCAGTCCAAGGGGCTGACCCCGGTGGACGTGGTGAACGCGGTGAATGCGCAGAACCTGATCCTGCCTTCAGGAAGCGCCAAAATCGGCCCCATACAGTACCAGGTGCAGATGAACGGCAGCCCTACCAGCGTGGCTGGGCTGAATGACCTCCCGATTCGCACTCAGAATGGCGCCACCACCTACTTGCGCGACGTGGCCTATGTTCGCGACGGCTACACGCCGCAGACCAATATTGTTCGCCAGAACGGCTTGCGCGGCATCCTGATCAGCGTGATGAAAAACGGAAGCGCCTCCACGCTGGACATTGTGGCCAACATCAAGGCCACGCTCAAGCGCCTTGCCCCCACGCTGCCGGAAGACCTGGTCATGAAGCCCATGTTTGACCAGTCTCTGTTTGTGCGCGCCTCCATTGAAGGCGTGATCAAAGAAGCACTCATTGCCGCCTGCCTTACGGCGGCGATGATTCTGCTCTTTCTCGGCAATTGGCGCAGCACGCTCATCATTGCCATCTCCATTCCCCTGTCAATTCTCTGCTCCGTGATTTTATTGAGCGCTCTGGGCCAGAGCATGAACATCATGACCCTGGGAGGCTTGGCGCTTGCCGTGGGCATTTTGGTGGATGACGCCACCGTCACCATAGAAAATATTGACCGTTACCTGGCCACCGGCAAACCGCTGATACCCTCCATCCTTGAAGGCGCCGCGCAGATCGCGGTGCCTGCGCTGGTTTCCACGCTGTGCATCTGCATCGTGTTCGTGCCCATGTTTTTCCTGACCGGCGTGGCAAAGTTTTTATTTGTTCCGCTGGCTGAAGCTGTGGTATTCGCCATGCTGGCCTCTTACCTGCTCTCGCGAACGCTGGTACCCACGCTTCTGATGTATCTATTACGGGGCCACGAGCATGAAGAGCATCATGAGCCGCGCGGCATTTTTGCCCCCTTGCAGCGTTTCCAGCGCTGGTTTGAGGACGGGTTTGCCCAGCTCCGCGATGTTTACCATTCAACTTTAACCAGTTGCCTGGAACACCGTCGAGTCTTTATCTCGTCATTCCTGGTTTTCTGCGTTGTGTCTGTCGGGCTTGTTTTCTTCCTGGGCGAGGACTTTTTTCCTACAGTGGACGCAGGCACCTTCCGGCTGCACGTGCGCGGCCCAGCCGGCCTGAGAATTGAAGAAACTGCCCGGCTTTGCGATGAGGTGGAAAACGTCCTCCGGCAGGAGATCCCGAAGAACGAACTGGTCACCATTCTCGATAACATCGGCCTTCCCTATAGCTCAATCAACAACACCTACAGCACGGCCGGAGCCATTGGCGCTTCAGACGCTGAAATTCTGGTTTCGCTGAATCAGGACAAGCACCGGCCCACTGAAGAGTACGTAAAGCAGCTTCGCCAGGAGCTGCCGCGCCTGTTTCCCAGCGTTGAATTCTTTTTTCAGCCGTCAGATATTGTCAGCCAGATCCTGAATTTCGGCCTGCCCTCGCCCATTGACATTCAAATCGTAGGCAAAAACCAGAGCAAGAATTACGAGCTGGCGGAAAGATTATCCAATCGCCTGCGCCAGGTCCCCGGCGCTGTAGACGTTCACGTGCAACAGCTCAGGAATTCACCCGCGCTCCAGCTCAACGTGGACCGCAGCCGCGCCCAACAGGTAGGGCTGCAGCAGCGCGACGTCGCCCAGAACCTGCTGGTCTCATTGAGCGGCAGCTTTCAAACCTCGCCCACCTTCTGGCTGAATCCGGAGAACGGGGTTACGTATAACGTTGCCGTGCAGACGCCGGAATACAAACTGGATTCCCTGCAATCGCTGATGAACACGCCAGTGAATGCTCCCGGCGCTCCGGCTCCGCAGGTGCTGGCCAATCTGGCCACAGTCTCTCCCGCCACCACGCCTGCCCTGGTGTCTCACTACAACATCCAACCTGTGGTGGACGTTTATGCCAGCGTGCAGGGACGTGATCTGGGTGGCGTTGCCCGCGACACCCGCCGCATTGTGAGCGAGTTTGAAAAGCAGCTTCCGCGCGGTTCAGAGATTGTTATGCGCGGCCAGGTGGAAACCATGACCAGTTCTTTCAGCGGACTGGGGTTTGGCCTGGTGATGTCGATTGTGCTGGTTTACCTGTTGATTGTGGTCAACTTTCAATCCTGGCTTGATCCGTTCATCATCATTACTGCTTTGCCAGGCGCGCTTGCCGGAATCGTCTGGATTCTTCTGCTCACTCACACTACGCTGAGTGTTCCATCACTCACTGGAGCCGTGATGTGCATGGGTGTGGCCACAGCCAACAGCATCCTGGTGATCTCTTTCGCGCGAGAGCGCATGGACCAGGGCCTGAGCGCATGGGACGCTGCTCTGGAAGCAGGTTACACGCGCATGCGTCCGGTGCTGATGACGGCACTGGCAATGATCATCGGCATGATTCCCATGGCGCTGGGCCTGGGCGAAGGCGGCGAACAGAATGCGCCCCTGGGCCGTGCAGTGATTGGTGGCCTGATCTTTGCCACCGTGGCAACATTGTTCTTTGTTCCGGCAGTTTTCAGCGTGCTTCATGGCCGCAGGGCGGCCACTCAGCCTGAGGGACCCATCGTATGACGCAGTTGACTCAACAACCCGTTGAAACCAGCACTGTTTCAAAGCCCGGGAAAACCCATAGTGCCCGTGTGGCGGTCATTGCGGTGGTGGTCCTGATTCTGGCGGGAGGTTTTGCCATTGTTCGCCGCTTTTCTGAGCGCCAGGCGCTGGCCAAGGAAACGGAAAAACTGGCAGTCCCCACCGTCGCTATCACCAATCCGGGTTCCGAACCCAGTGATGAAAAAATGGTCCTGCCGGCGCAGGTTCAGGCCTTTGTTCAATCTGCCATCTATGCTCGCACCAATGGTTACCTGCTCCGGTGGACGCACGACATCGGCAGCCAGGTGAAAAGAGGCGAATTGCTGGCCGATATTGATACTCCGGAAGTTGACCAGGAGCTTTCACAGGCCAAGGCTGCGCGCCAGCAGATTGAGGCGCAATTGCAACTGGCAAAGAGCTCTGCTGAACGCTGGACCAACCTGCGCAAAACAGACTCAGTATCTCAGCAGGAGGCCGATCAGCAGGCCAGCGCCTACACGCAGGCGCAGGCGAATCTGGCCGCGGCAGATGCCAACGTGCGCCGGCTGGAGCAGCTTGAATCTTTTAAGCACATTTATGCGCCGTTTTCCGGTGTGATCACGCGCCGCAACATTGACCGTGGCGCTCTCATTACCGCCGGCAACACGGGGCAGCGTGAGCTGTTCGATATTGCCCAGGTTGATCCGCTTCGCGTTTATGTGAATGTCCCGCAATCGGACGCTCCTTCCATCAAGCGCGGCATGTCGGCTTTCGTTGAACTCCAGGAATTTCCCAATCAGAAATTTCCCGGCAAAGTGGTTCGCACGGCTGACGCCATTGATCCTGCCACACGCACCTTGCTCACAGAAATTGATGTTCCCAACAAAGGCAACCGGTTGCTGCCCGGAGCCTACGCGCAGGTCTCTTTCGCAGTCCCATTGCACAGCACGCGTATGACGGTTCCGGTGAACACGTTGCTGTTCCGTGCCGAAGGTCCCCGCGTGGCGGTGGTTGGTCCGGACCAGAAAATTCACCTCAAACCCGTCACGCTGGGCCGCGATTTCGGTACCAAGCTGGAGATCCTTGGCGGCCTGGACGCGAATGATCAGATCGTTGTCAATCCCGCCGATTCCCTGGAAGACGGACAGCAGGTGAACGTAAAAACAGGAGGCGACGCCCGCTCGTGACCCGCGCCTCGATTCGGCTGCTTACAGCCGGTTTCCTGCTATCAATGATTGCTGGATGCAAGGTGGGCCCCAATTACACGCGCCCTTCTGTGCCGGTGGCTCCCGCGTGGAAAGAGCAGGCGCCGTGGCGCATAGCCAGCCCGCAGGACAACATACCCAAAGGCGACTGGTGGACTATTTTTCACGATGACGAGCTGAACCAGTATGAAACCCAGGCCATTAAGGCCAACCAGACAATTGAGGCTGCTCGGTACCAGCTAGAGCAGGCGCGCGCCACCGCCCGCATCACTCAATCCGGCCTGTTTCCTCAGCTCTCGACCGGTATCAGCATGCAGAGGGCGCGTAGTTCCGCCAATCAGGCTACCGCCTCCGGTACTCCACTCACCTCTGCGACAACGCAGAACAGCTTTATTGTTCCCTTTAAAGTGACCTGGGAAGCAGATGTCTTCGGAGGATTGCGGCGCAGCGTGGAATCATCCAACGCGGCCTACCAGTCTTCTGCCGCGGCGCTGGAAAATGTGCGATTGCTGGTCACGTCAGACCTGGCCGCGGATTATTTCAATTTGCGGGAACTCGATGCCGAAATCGGCGTGGTGGACTCCGCAGTGCAGTATCAGCAGAAGGCGCTCGACCTGGTGAACAACCGTCACGCGGGCGGAGTTGCTTCAGGCCTTGATGTAGCGCAGCAGGAAACGCAGCTCAATGCCACCCGCACACAGGCGACTCTGCTTCGCAATCAGCGGGCCCAGTTTGAACACGCCATTGCCGCACTGGCCGGCGTTCCAGCTTCCACCTTCAGCGTTCCTTCCCGGCCACTTGCCATTGAGGCTCCGGCATTTCCCACCGGAGTACCTTCTGACGTGCTGGAGCGCCGCCCGGATGTGGCGCAAGCGGAACGGCTGATGGCTGCGCAGAATGCCCAGATCGGCGTTGCCAAAAGTGCTTTCTTTCCCAGCATTGGGATATCGGGCGGTGCAGGCTTGAACAGCAAAAACATAAGCACTCTGGCCAATGCTCCCAGCGTCTTCTGGGCGCTCGGTGCTGATGTTGCGGAGGCGTTGCTGACAGGCGGCCGCCGCAAGGCGCAGATGGAGTTCGCCACATCAGCGTACGGAACGTCAGTGGCAAACTATCGCCAGAGCGTGCTCACTGCTTTTCAGGAAGTGGAAGACGGACTCTCCGGACTCAACATTCTTTCCCAGGCCGCGGGCACGCAACAGCAGGCTGTGGATGCCGCGCAGAGAGCGTTGAAAATCGCCAATGACCGCTATGTGGGCGGCTTGGTTACATATCTTGACGTGGTCACTGCCGAGCAGACGCTGCTTGACAATCAACGCCTGGCAGCCCAACTGCTGGGACAAAGGCTGGTCACATCTGTTGGCCTGATCAAAGCGCTGGGCGGCGGATGGGATGCATCGAGCCTTCAATCCGTTCACGTGGATACCACTCTCAAGCAGGCTCTGCAGCCTTGAAGCAGTATCAGCTTCTCTGCCTTTCTCTAAAATGAGTTTTGTGAATCAAGTTCGTGGCATCCAGTCATGGCTGTTCCCGAAGGGGCGAGCCAGATTTCGTTCAAAGCGTGCAATTCCTGCTTGCATCAGCGTCGGTGTGGCCATTCTATGCGTGTGCCTGCTGAATGGGCAGCAAAGCGCAAGCCCGGACGCGAGGGAACAGCAATCTGGTGTGGCCGTGATTACGCGTGCGGCAGCCAACGAAGTTGCCGCGCTGCAGAGATTGCCTTTCGTGCGCTACCGCCAGACTTTGCAGTGGAAGTGGGGAACAGAAACACGTGAGGTGATTGAAACACCTGAAGGCAGCGCCGACAGGATCGTGAGATTCAATGATGAACCTCTTGCGCCCGATGAGGACCAGAAGCAGGTGCAGCGCCTGAAGAAACTC